>JAKSCJ010000372.1 GCA_022360675.1 Lysobacterales bacterium | reverse complement strand
GCAACTAGTGATGAGCGCACCGGTTAATGGCATGTATCGTTTGTTCCACTACGACTTGCAACAAGATCAAATACAAGCGATGACCGATGGTAGCGCCAATGATCAAGCGCCCATCTGGAGCCTTGATGGTGAATGGATTTACTTCAGCAGTACGCGCGCTAGTAAACAAGAGCACCAGCAAATTAACGAGCAGGACGCTGAACGCCCGTGGTTTTTATGGCGCATTCGGGCCGATGGCCAAGACCTACAGCAAAGTGCGGTACAGGCAAAAGCGGCTCAGTTTGATCCTGATGGGCGCTATGTTTACAGCGTAAGAGCTAAGCAAACGGGTTTATGGCGACGCTCTGTTGCTGAGTTGTGGAATCCAAAGGTTGCAGATGAGTTGATCGTTGCTCGCTTGGCGCCTGTGGACTGGAATAATTGGTGGGTGGGACGCGAGTTTGTTTATTTTATCGAGCGTGTGGGGGGCTCGGCACCTTTATTACAGCGTCGCGCTTTAGGGTCGATCTTCGATCAAGCCGGTGGCCTTGATGGCGAAACCGGCTTTGGCACACAAACCCTGGCGGAGATTCCGGGTTTGTTGTATCACTCGGGTTTATGGCTTGATGAAGCGCAGCAGCAGTTTTTTGTGAGCGTGGTGAGCCACAGCGCTGCCGATTTATATCGCGTGTATCCAGCAAAACGCAGCGGCGAAGATTAATTGTGGAGAATAAATGATGCCTAAAGCTCATTCATCGAGTGCTTGGCTACGTTGGCAAGCGGGGCGACAACAAACCGGCTACGACAAAATGCTGTTAGCCACGGCCCGCTGGCCCATTGCTTTTGATATGTACCTGCTGCGATTTAATGAAGGCAGTGCGATACCTCTGCATGTCGATAGCGTGAGCCAAGGTGACCATTATCGTTTGAATCTGGTGTTAAAAGCGGCACGGCGTGGCGGCGAGTTTGTGTGTGATCAAGTGATTTTTGCCAGCAAACGCGTTAAGTTATTTCGCCCCGATATCGCGCAACACGCCGTGACCCGGGTTGAAGCCGGGCGGCGCTATGTGTTTAGTGTGGGTTGGATTCAACACAGCACGCGATAAATATCCTGCTTGTACTGCTTTGGTATTACCCTCACTCAGGCGGCGTCTAAATGGCAAGCGTTGGCGTTTTCTTTAATAAAGTCGAATAGCAATAAATCCAACTCTTCGCTTTCTTCATAGTAAATATCATCTAATTCGCTGAGTAAGCTCTCGAGTTCGTCATCATCTGGGTCGAGGCGCTCTTCGATGGCTTCTGGCAGTAGAGTTTCCAGGTTTAGAGCATCGATGGCTCTTTGCGCTAATTGCGAACAATGCTCAGCACCTACCGCGTCTAGTGCGTCCACAATCATGGGGGCGTATTCCACCGACGAATTATAGAAAAACTGGCTGAATCCACCGTTGTCGATTTCGCGCATGAATGCGGTGATAGCTAACACGGTGGTTTCGACTGGGCTTAAATCTTGGTTGGCGGTTTTGCGATCTTCTAAGGCTTCTTCGAAGGCTAGTACTAATGAGTCGATCCGGTGGCTATTTTCTAAAGCCAGCAGCTCGTTAGTGCTTTGACCTGTGTAATGCTCTAAAAATAACTCGTTGTTCATACTCGATTCCCTGCCGATTCCCAGTGATATAGCTGTTAGCTTCGCTCGTAGCCAGATAAGTTACCACAAGCTATGCATACCACCGGGCAGTGTAAGGCAAGACTTTGACGAAAATATGACGTTAATTTTTTTGGTTTGATATTTAGTAAAAACGATTAATCGTGATTTTAAATGCCAATAATCATTTGCCACCAATCCAACTCTAATTGCTGATTCTTAGATGAAGGGCTGGACTTTGCTTGATTTAAGAAGCTTGTTTTGGCGTTAAAACCCTTGTGTTTTCACAAACAAAGGCCCCAAATGGGGCCTTTGCTTAAACTTCAAAGAAAGTCACTCGCTGTAGGGACAAGTGTTCTTTCTAAAAAGATTAACCACGTACAACCATGTCGTTTTGTGCTTCTTGTAGCAGGGCACGGGCGCGGTTGATATTACGCGTGGTGAAGCCAACAGGGCTACGCAGGATACGCAGCGCTTGTTCCAGTTTCGGTTGTGCATCGGTGATATGCAGGTGCACCGGTTGCAGCAGTTGAATGGCATCTTCGACCTCGAAGGCAGCCAAGCGCACATTGGTGCGGCGAGCACTGATGTGGAAGCGGCTAAAGCCTTGCGCTTTATCCAGCAAGGTGATTGCTGATGTGGCGTTAAAGTCAGAGCCCATTACGCGCATAAAGCGAGCCACGTTAATAATTTGTGGCGCGTTTAAAGGCACGATGGCGGGCAGGAAATCACCGTTACGCATGTGACGATTCGCTGCATAGAAAGCAACAGCACCTTCGATGGTATCGATTTGGTGACCGTGGAAGAAGGGCGGGTTATCCATGGCTTCGAATACCGCCGGTGCATTGAAGCGATCGGCAACGATGCGTTGATCGGCATTTTCGTCATCCAGACCGAAGGCAAAACCGTTATCGAATGGGTTCGCGTCACAACCGGCGCTGATCACACCAGGTTGATCGTTAGGCAGCAAGGGAACTTCAGCTAAACCTAAGTTGAAGCAATCACCGGCAACGCTGGGATCATCCACGGTTTGTACGATGATATCGGGTGCTTGGTCAGCTAAACGCTCGGCTTGGGGCGAGAATGAACGGTTATGGCTAACAATGAAGCCACCTGCAGCCGCTAAATCGTCTAAGTCGTGGTTCGGCGTAACTGCTGACGGGAACGGGAAGGTGGGGTTGGTCATCGCGCTGCCGTTGAAGTGACAAGAGTTACAGTTCAGCGGCGGACGGCCATCATTGGGGCTTGGGTCAAATACGTTAAAGCCCATGAAGTTCAAACGACCACGATCGGCAATTTCATCAACCAAACCGATGAACTCCAGGTTATCTTTCGGTGCTTGGTCACCGGTAGATAACATGAAGGCTTCCATGGCATCGAGTTCAAACTCGGTGGGGAAGCGGAAGTCGGGCTGACGCGCCTGACCGTTATCGTCCACGCTTAAGGCGGAGCGATCCATGGTGAGTGGGAAATGCTGAATCACAGCGCCCACAGCGAAGTCACGCAGGCTGCCATCCAGTTCACGACCATTGGATTGGAAGAAATCTTCACGGAAACCGGTGGGCGTGCCATCGCCTGACCAACCGGTACGTTCGGCGAAGATCAAATCGTTGGTGCTAACCGGTAAGGTGCCGTCATTATTGGCTTCAGCAGGCGGTGGTGCCAGGCTGGTGGTCATACTGAGTACGTGCTGTGGAGAACGCATATTGATGCGCTCGGTGAAGCTGCCATCGGCTTCGCGGAAGCCATTTAGGTTCTCAACAATCAAGCCCACTTTACGCATCAATGCCGGTTTTTCGAAACGGAATTCGTTAAACAAAGCATTAGGTGTGCCATCTAAGCGATACTCTTGTTCAACAATAAACAAAGGATCGTTGTTCGGCAGCTTGGCAATGGTGTCTAAGCCTAAGGCCAGGTTGTCTTCTTCTTTATGGCAAGTACCGCAGGTACGGCCATTACCGTCGAAGGTTTCATTGAAGAAGATATCGCGACCAATATTCACCAAGTCGGAATCTAAGTTTTCGAAGAATCCAGGTGGTGTTAAACCGGCGGTCGCCTGGGCGGTTTGAATACCTAAGAACGAGAAGGTGGAGTCGTTACGAGCCCAGCTCTTTTCACGTTCAGGGTAATGGAACATTTCTTGGAATAAAGAAACCGTTCCTAGCGCCACGCTGTTATTTTCTGGAGTTTCGCCAGAACGTGAGATCACCACCATGTCTAATGGGAAGGAAGACAGTTGGTCGATTTCGGCATCTAGCCAGGCATTACCGTCTTCTTCAATGTTGAGTTGTCCGGCGTACAGGAAGTTGTCGCCAGATTCTGGCATCACTGAATGGCCATCGCCTTCAACATTGTTGATCAACCAAACATGGCTGACTTCAGGGTCGCGCACCGATTGCATGCGCACGCTGACTTTGTTGCGTTCGAAATCGAACTGAGCAATACCTTTCGCTTCGGTAAATTGTGCAGATAAGCCGCGGTTGTACTGCAGGCTAACCACAGGACCTGTAGGGTTGGTTTTGCTATAAGAATCAGACCATTGCTGGTAGGCGGTCTGTAAGTTGCTGGTGGAAGATTTACCCGCCACCGAAATGCTGTTTTGAGCGCTGTCGGCATTGATTTGCGAGACCATGAAATCTACAGAGGCTGCTGCGCAAACCAGAACCCCCCCGTTGAGTAATAAACGTTTTATCGATAACCCCATCGTTCAAAAACTCCTTTTTGACTCCGTAAATAGTGCGACATTAGCGTTGAATTCGGGCAATACCCGACCAAGGCTAAGCATTCGGTAAGCCGTGGCTTTACCGATTTATCCCCGCTGCCTTCAAACTAAAATTATTTAGATTCTTGATGCTAAGTGTTGGTTTAAGGATTGTTATTAAAGTTATATACAATGGCTAAACAGAAATCACATTAGTGTTGACTAGCTGCTATCCCTCACCAGTTTTTTTACGTCCCTGTTCTACAGAGTTGAAGTCATTTCTTCTCTGTTGAAACAGGCCCGAGTATGGCTAGGGATAAAATTAATTTCAGTTGATTTAGTTCTGTATAACAAACGGCTATGAAAGAAATATTTTCAATTAAACTGTTCTGTATACGATGTTGTGTGCTGTAAATAGCGTATTTACTGGTGTTTAGTGTTATTTAAGTAAGTCTGTTTAGCTATGAATGAAACCAGATCAGTTTCCCTTTGTGTTTTTAAATGAATGTTCATTTTTTAATGTGACATCAGTTTAAGCTTGTTGAATCAAATTTATTGTTTTTATCAATAGCTAGATATAATATGCTAAAAAAAGAAAGCGATGTTAAAACTATATAGCTTAGTGTCTATAAAAATTAATGCTGTTTTGACGGCACTGGCATATGGATCGAGACGATACAAAATTTTTTCCCAAAGCCTTACCAGCAAATCATTTTAATTTGAAAAAATGCTTTAAAAACAAGTAACAACTTGATGGATGAGGTTGTGCATGTTGAAAACTAGGCTGTTGATTTCTTCTTGGTTATTTTCTTTTTTTTGTTACATTTTTATTACAGTTGTTGATCGAACCGATGAAATTGAAGGATATTGGTACGACATAGCGCAAATATTTTTACCCTATGGATATATCGATGAACCCATAAGCTATATCCGTTCTGGACGTTTACTTGCACATGAAGTTGTGCCTGCTAAACCGATGAGAAATGACTATATAAGTTATGGCGTGCGCTCATACGATATCCATGAACATGGCCTTATTGGGCGTTTATGGTTGCCCCATGCGCGGCGCGCTGCCCTGGACGAAAACTATCGCCAATACCCTGCCGTTTTATATTTAGGTGATGCCAGTGGTGGTTTAGATGACGCCAGTGCCACCGCTGTTGCAGAACGTGGCTTTATTGTTTTCGACTTACTTTACTTTGGTGATGATGCAGGTCGTGTTTTACATAGCCCACTACCACCGCATTTAATACAGATTCCCATTGAGTATTTTGGTCGGGCTTTTAATTGGTTAAAGCAACAACCTCAGGTCGATGGTTCACGCTTGGGCATTTTAGGCTATGGGCGTGGCAGCGAGGCTGCGGTGTTAGCCGCTGTGCACTATGAAGGCGTAAATGCGGTCATATTGCAATCGCCCAGTGCCGTTTCTTGGGTGGGAGCGGGGCATTCGGGTCAGTCGGCTTGGACCATAGCCGGTGAGATGGTGCCTTATTTATCGCTGAGCTTTTGGGAAGAGTTTTCCCATTGGTGGCGAGTGCAGTGGCATAGCGATGCTGTCGTGAGCAGTGATTTATATGCCCAAGCCTTACGTCGGCTAAATCGTTGGCATTCGGCATGGTTACCGGTAGAGCACTTACAGGCCCCCATCTTAATGATCTCGGGCCAAGACGATCACTTCTGGCCTTCCAGTACCATGGCCGATCTACTGATGAAGCGGCTCCGTGAACAACGCTTTGACTATGCTTATCATCATCGTATGTTCCCCCAGGCTGGCCATCGTTTTGCCAGTACTTGTGGTACTTCGCTTGCTTATTCACAATGCGAGCAGGGTCACACCGAGGCCATGATGATGCCCAAAGATCGGTCATCATTAATTACTTTTGCTAATGGTGGCACTATGGCGGGCAATGCTTATGCGGCGCGTCGTAGCCGTGCTGAAATTATCGCTTTTCTACAACGACATTTAGGCGGTGGTGAGTATTATCAAAGCCACATTCCTTGGTTTGTGGTGCAAGGCTAGGCACGCAGGAACATCGAGATAAAAAACAATCCCCGGCCTGCGATGCAAGCCGAGGATTTAAATTGATAGTAGTTGTCGCTAATGTTTATGGATCTTGGCAGTTTAAGCCCGCAAGAATAGTAAGGCGCTCTAACTGCAATTGGCCGCTACCAAAGCCTGGCAAGATCGAGTTGTAATCTAAAGTACCGTTGCTGCAATTAACATTGAGATTTAAGCTGCCCCAGGGAATGCGTTCCACATCGGCAGGATCAAAGGCTGCACCAAAGCGTGCGCCGCGAGTAATAAACAACTCAGGGAAGTTCACACTGGCATCGGCAGCATCACTTTGCGGTGTGCCCGTGCCAAAGATATACACTTGCCGACCTTGTGGATCGTAAGTAAACCACAATAAGCCCAAGCGTCCGTCTACCAGCCATTGTAAATTCACTCCAGAACCATCGAGTGCCGGGTCGTGCCAGGAACCACTTTGGCCCACCTGAGGTAGTGAGATAGCGCCGGGAGGTGGTCGACAATCGACACCCATGGTGCGCGATGTTCGTGCCAGTGGATAGCGTGCAGACTCACCAAAAGCGCGCACAC
Source organism: Lysobacterales bacterium (assembly GCA_022360675.1). Classification (GTDB taxonomy): domain Bacteria; phylum Pseudomonadota; class Gammaproteobacteria; order Xanthomonadales; family Wenzhouxiangellaceae; genus JAKSCJ01. The sequence continues at coordinate 43,309 of JAKSCJ010000372.1, read as the reverse complement.
TAAACCAACCGCTATCGCAGCCACTAAACCAAAGCTCAGCGCTGCCAGCCACTCTACGAACCACTGCTTCGGGATCGAAATCTGGACCAAACACACCGCCTGAGGTGACTTGTAAGGTGGGGAATAAAATTCGGTTACCACGTACCTCACCAATCCCCACTAACCAGCGCGCGTTGCCTTCGTTATCGTAGGTTAACCAAGCTAAACCTGAACTCCCACCGGGATGCACTTCAAGCATAATCCCTTCACCATCGCGACTCGGATCAAACCAAGTGGCACTGGTGCCTTGCTCCACTAAAAATGCGGGCGCGACCGTGTCTAAACTGAAGCCTGTCACCAATTGAATATCGGTGCCGCCGATATCGCCTGCCACATTAAGATTGTTTTCATAACCTAGCCAGCGGCCTGATTCAAAGGTGGCTACCGTGGCTGGGTTAGCATCCAGCTGATGACCGGTGAAGTCTTGCGTGGTGATACGGAAGCGAATATTGCGCCCTGCGTTTTGCGTTTGCTGCAATAAGGTGCGGTTTTGTTGGGTGTCGCTGATGGCGAAGGTGAAGCGTATGGCGTCGTCGCGATAATGTTGGTAACCATTGGGGCTACCACCGGCCTGATTCAGCCACTGTACATCCATGCGATCTAAGGCCAAGAAACTATTGTTGGCGGTAAGTGCTAAATCGATATCCAAGGTTTGTGGATTTTGGCCCGGATAAGGCACCACATTGCCAGCCTCATCGCGCCAGCGCATGGGTTTGTCGAAGTTAATCCAGACATCGTAGCTTTTACCCACTTCTAAGCGTTGAACTTGTTGTTGGAATAAGCTGCGTGTGTTGTTGCCCTGGTAGTCCCAACGTGCGGCCATGGCGAGGGTGTCGCCATCGAAAATTTCCAAGGCGCGAACGCTAGGTGGCCCGGCCATGTGGTAAAAGCTGGTGGCCAGCGATTGCGCTAGGTTTTCTCGTACTCGACGAATTTCCGACTCGGGCAAGATAAAGCCATCGTGGCCATTACTGCGTAAGCCGCCGTATTGCGCACCGGCGGCGCCATCGGGTTCGATTTCCCAGGTCCACGATGGTACTTGATAGGTTTCGGCGAAATACTCGGTGGTTAAGCCGATGCCACTACCAATAGGGCCGGGCACATCGCGATAAAACTGATTACCGGGCAAAGCTTGATTATGGGCCGTTAAGGTGCCGAGTAAACGTTGTTGAATGGCGTTGCGGCGTACGTTTTGGGTTTGCACCGAGAAAAACACACTGGTAAATGAGTGCATATCGACGAACATACGCAGCTGCGCCGCAGGACCAAGGCTGGCGGCATCGCGCAGTGCCTGGGTTTCGGGCTCTGAAAAAGCGCTGGCACCGTGATAAACCAACGAGCTGTTGTTAAACGATGAGCTATTGGGTGCGGCGGTGGACCAAAAAGGCGGGTTGTTCCGGTTGAGATCGACGCCGAAAAGGTGATCGCCAATGCTGTTGAGGTCTTCATCGACGCCCAGCATATTTTTGCGCCGCATGCGGCCATCGCGGGGCGCTGGTTGGCCATCGGGCTGATCGGTGGGGTTGGTGCCTAGATAGTTTCGATCGGGGAAGCGCTGGGTTTGGAGAAAACCATCGATATTCAACACCGGAATCACTAAGCCATTGACATTATCGCGTAGGTAATTCACCAAAGGGTCGTCGGTGCTGGTGGCCAGATATTCGATGAGACCCGTGGTGACCTCTGGCGATTGCCACTCGCGAGCATGAATACCGCCATTAATGAGCATAGCGGGCTCTGGCCGGCCATCGATGGTGGTGGTGTCGTCATCGCCCAATTGATACAGCCAAATATTGCGCCCTTGGCGCGTTTGCCCCATTTCGTGGCCCGTTACCCAGGGTGTGGTCATCGCCAGGTCCTGGTGGCGGGTCGTTAATCCGTTGTAGCTACGGAAACCATCAAAAGGCAGCGGTGTATCTACGGGAATCGGTACCGGATAACCTAAACCCAGCGGTCCGGGCGCTTCTGTCCAAGGCACAATTTGGGCCTGCGATGCCATAGTGAATGTGAGTAATGCCGCGCTTGAAAGCAAGGTGCCCAGTAGGTGCCGATGTTGATTGCGTTTGCTGATCATCGCACGACTCCTGGGAGGCTATGGCTAGCGTAAGTTTGCTGTTGGGCGATTAACGCTAAACGCTGTTTCAGCAGCGTGCTGGCATTGGTGTCGGCTGCTTGCTGCTGCCATTCCAATAGGGTTTCTGGGCGGGTGATTGTGGCCAGATGTAAAGCCGCCACACTGCCGTTTTGGGCATTGCTGAGTTGTTGGTAGAGCTGTTGTTGATATTGCTTTTGAGTATCGATATCGAGCTCGTGCCAACGCGGCATTGCCACGGCTAAAGTGTTTGCAAATAAAGTGCTGTGTTGCTGCTTTGCCAATAAGAAACTGAGTTCAAACCATGTGCTTGCCGATACACTGGCTGCGTGCTGGCGCAATATTTGGTGGCTGTGTTGGCCGCCTGCTTGTAACCATTCACGAAAACGCGGTAGCTGGGTTGCGTCACTGGCCTGATCTAACGTGAGCGCCAGCAGCCCCGTAAGCCGAGCACTTAACCCCCCTTGTTGCTGACGGCTAAGTTGCCATAGCTGCTCAAGCCGATGCAGGCTTTGGCTGGAGCCGCCCGACGACTTCACTAGGTGATTTAACTGCGATTCCAAACCCCGCTGAAAGCTGTGCCCACCGCGTTGGTAACGGGCCAGTTGTTGGCGTGTTGGCGGGGTATTCATCAATTCCCAGGCCAAAGCTTGGCCGGCATTGAATTGCCATTCATTTCGTGTGCCCATCAGTGCGGCTTGAACATTGGCCGCAGGTAACCGTAATTGCTGAGATTCTTCGTGAGTGCGCCAGCTTTGATGTTGATATTGCTCTAGCCAACGAAGCACCTCGGGGCTGACCTGCTCGGGCTGTAGTTGGCGCAAACTCATGGTGTATTGCTGCAGGGTGAGATCGCGCTCGATGGGGCTCAGTTGCTGATCGCTGGCGACTGATGCTAAGCGTTGTAATGTTTGTTCGGTGGAGCTTTGCGTTGTGGCCAATGTGGTGTCGACCCATTGGCGACGCTGCTGACTGTGCGCCTGGGCTTGCTGCCATTGCTCGTTAGAGGCGCGGCTGGCTTGGGGGTGCAGCGCGGTATTTTGAGTGACGGAAAGCTTTTGGGCGTGTAGTGGTACACCGATGCTATGCAGGGTGGCAAGCATCAGCATTAATGCGCTGATGCGAAGAGGGCTGGGTAAACAATGCCTAAGCATGAATGGAGCCTCGCAAGATTGTGCCTTTCTTGATCATACGAAATATTTCGTCTTGCGTCATCTCAAATGAACGTACAGTTGTCAGGTTGCCATCGTGGTGATGTCACAGTCTGGCATCACTCCATTTATCCTGTGGAATTAACTATTGGTGGTTATTGCCTGTGTCCAGGCTCAGCGTGCAGTGGGCTTGCGTATGATGTGGTGCTGCGAAGAATGTTTAGCTTCAATAGGTTAGCGCTGCTGCTCATTTGGGAGAAATGAGTAAGCGGCGGATATCAACATTCGGGGAGAGATGATGAAAAAAATATTGCGACAAGCTCTGGCGGCCGCCACCTCTGTGGCGCTCTGTTTACCCGTTTATGCCGAGGTAACGGCATTAGTGGGTGGCACTCTGATCGATGGCAATGGACAAGCGCCCATCCAAGACAGTGTCATCTTAATTGAAGGTGAAACCATCATTGCCGTGGGGCGAGTGGGTGAGCTGGAGATTCCCACCGACGCCAAGCAAATTTCCACTGAAGGCATGAGCGTGCTGCCGGGGCTTTGGGATATGCATGTGCACCTGATGCTCAATGGCCATGCCGATTACGATCATTGGCAAAAGGCTTATCCGGAGCGCTTTGAAAGTGAGATCATGCCGGCTTCGGCCCATCAGCTATTACTGGCTGGCGTCACTTCGGCACGGGATTTGGGTGCGCCTTTAGAAGCCAGTATCAATGTAAAAAAGGCCATTCAAGAAGGGCGCATTCCTGGCCCCGATTTATATGTGTCGGGGCCGTTCATTCAACATGAGCCTTATCCCGGCACTGATCTCTACCGCTGGGGTATCGATGGCGCCGATGATGCCCGCGCTAAGGTGAAACGCCTGCACGAAGCCGGTGTAGATGTCATTAAGTTGGTGGATCAAGATCAAATGACCCGCGCCGAAGTGGAGGCGGTAATTGATGAAGCGCATCAACGGGATTTGCCCGTGGTGGCGCACAGCCATCGTCCTGAAGAGATCCGCTTAGGCTTAACCTTAGGCGTTGATAACTTCGAGCACACAGGCTTAGCCACAGCGCCTGAATACCCAGCCGATGTCATGGCGTTGATGAAAGAGCGTACGGCGCAAATGAACCTTGGCCCGCTGTATTGGACACCCACAGTGGAAGGTTTATTTAATTACGAATACGTACGCGATAACCCCGAAGCCTTAGATAACGACTCTTGGCATTTAGGCTTAGCGCCCGATACCATCGCCGATATTCAACAATCTATTCAGCATCCCGAGCGCTTGCCTTACTTCCAAATTACGCCATTACGCCGGCCGACTTTAAAACGCAAGATTCAGCAACTGCGCGATGCGGGTGTGGTATTGATGGTGGGCACCGATTCGGGCATCCCGATGAAATTCCATAGCCAGTCCACCTGGCATGAACTGGATGTGTGGGTGAATCATATGGATATCCCACCCATAGAAGCGATTCGCGGAGCGACCTATTGGCCTGCGCGTATGATGGGTGTGGCCGACCGTGTAGGCACGATCGAGGAAGGTAAGCAGGCCGATATCATCGCAGTAAAAGGTGATGTGTTACGGTATATCGCCTTATTACAAGATGTGGATATGGTAATTCGGCGCGGTAAGCGTTACAAGTAAGCCGAGTTATCATTCCAAACTCCAATCGTTTTTGTTTAAAAGCACTAATGGCTGCGCTCGCCAAGCAGGTGCAGTCTTCGGGCATAAGGAATCACCATGGGCCTTCGCGCTTATACCCAACGCATGAGTACAACGCTGGCATTGGCCATGGCATTAAGTAGTCATGCAGCCATCGCTCAAGATGAGCCATTACCTTACGAAAATGCCACGTTATTAAATCGAGCCGCACAGCTTACCCACCGTTTCTTGGTGGCCGACACGCATATCGATGTTCCCTATCGTATTTACGATCATTGGCAAGATGTCACCCAAAGCGCTACCGGTAATTTTGATTTACCAAAAGCCCAAGAAGGTGGTTTGAATCTACCTTTTATGTCCATTTACTTACCTTGGCATACCGAGGTGGATGGCACGGCCTACGCTTTGGCTAATCGTTTGATCGATCAGGTGGAAGCCATCGTGTATCGCGATCCTGATCACTTTGGTATTCCCCATTCCAGTGGCGAAGTCGAACGCTTAATGAAAGGCGGTAAAATTGCACTGGCCATGGGTATGGAAAACGGTGCGGCCATTGCGGGTAAGGTGGAAAACCTTGAGCATTTCCATGAACGTGGTATTCGCTATATCACCTTGGCGCATTCGCGCTCGAACCATATCTCCGATTCATCCTACGACCAGCATCGCCCTTGGCAGGGTTTGAGTCCGTTTGGGCAAAAGCTGATTCCAGCGATGAACCGCATTGGCATGATGGTGGATGTCTCGCATATTTCGGACGATGCCTTTTGGGAAGTCATGGAAATCAGCGAGGCACCAGTGATTGCTTCTCACTCTTCAGTGCGTCATTTCACGCCCGACTGGGAACGCAATATGAGTGATGAAATGATCCAGGCCTTAGCGAAAAACGGCGGGGTCATTATGATCAACTTTGGCTCGAGCTTTATCAGTAAAGCCTCTAACGATAACCACGGCACCTATGCCAAGGCGCGCTCCGGCTTTATGGAGCAAGCAGGTATTCAAGATACCCACGATCCACGGGTAGAAGCCTTCACTAAAACTTATCGCGAAAAGACACCTTTTGTATACGCCACCGTGGAAGATGTGGCCGATCATATCGACCATGTGGTGGAACTGGTGGGTATTGACTACGTAGGTTTAGGCTCCGACTTCGACGGCGTGGGCGATTCCTTACCGGTGGGGCTGAAAGATGTTTCTATGTACCCCAGCTTAGTGGCGGTGCTGCTGCACCGGGGCTACAAAACGGAAGATATCGAAAAGATTTTAGGCGGTAACTTCATGCGCGTATGGAAAGCTGTGGAAGCTTTTGCTGTGCAAGGTCACTGAGCCTTGCCGAAGCCGGTAACAGCGCTCCGGTTGGAAACCAATAAAAAAGGCCCGCAAGTGCGGGCCTTTTTATGTTCGAACGACCAAGCAAGACCTTTGGTTTAGCGCCAAGGCCCAGATTGCTTAGCTTTCGATACGGTCGACTTAGCGAATTAACAACGCGCGGTCTTGACGATGCAACACACCTAAGCGGCTTTGATCTTGCAAGCGCAGATCACGAACCTCGTAGGGTGCACTGATACCATCCACACTCACGTTAAAGCTTAACGGTAACTGCTGGGTACCTGCTTCTAACCATTTTGCGCTTTGTGCCAGAGCAACGGGTTGCAGCTGACCACTCTTATTGGTGCCATAGATAACACCACTGAGTTGGTAACGACCCGCAGCAGCCACATCAACACCTAAGTTCAACGCCACTTGACCTTGAGCACTGCCAAAGCTTTGCTGAATTTGCGCTTGTTGATTCAAGCGTGCAGTGGCAGCAGTAATGTTGACTGCGGTTTTGGTGTCACGCAAGATGCGTTGGCCCGCTTTGTTCACACCGTCGAAGTGCGTGTGTAATTCCCACAAGCCATTGCCTTGAAAGGCCGGTGCATTAACGCTGGCACTGTAACCATCACGACCGGCTTGGAAGCTCAGATCGATGCTGGTTTTGCCATCGGGAGAAACCAAGAAACCAGAAACCTGGCCTTGAGCACCGTCTACTTTCAAGCTGGCATTAATGGGGCTACCCACCAAGTGCGCGCTTTTCGCGGTACGTACTTCAGCAATGGCCTTGCTATTGGGCTCAAAAACGTGAATAACGTACTGATCGCTGGAAGCAGCACGGTTGTTCAATGCCAAAGTGATTTCACCGGCAGGAACATTGCCATTGAGTTGAAACGCAATGGTGCCTTCAGCAAACGGTGCGCCGCTGGCACGCAGCTGGCTGCTGTTGGCAAAGGTGGAGAAACTGGCATTGGCGTCTAGCGCACGGCCACCCACGCTTAAGCTTAGCTCTTCACGTTTTAAGGTAGCGCGACTGTTAGCGTTCATCGGGCTCACGCGAATTACCGCACCGGTGCTGCTGGTGTTAATGGCAACGCCTTTGCTTAATTGCACGGCATCAACATCTAACCAGTACTGGCGGCTTTCGTTAACGCTGCCTTCGTCACCGCTTGCCAGTGTGGCATCGGCTTCTAAAGGCCATTGGAACTGAACTAATTCCACATTGCGATTAGCGTTAGGGCTTAGTGGTGCGGCATCGGCAGAGCGCACCAGTTGTGTGGCACTCAGGTCTTGTTGACCGGTTTGCAGCCACTGCACATCAGCGGCTTGTGCGGCAATAGCAGCACTTAAAGAAACAGCCAACACGCTGCCACGAATGAATAAATTCTTAGCCTTCATGGCACTCTCCTTAGATGTCGTTCCGCAAGATTACATCCAAACCAAAGCAACGACGGCGGCTTTGGTTATGGCTTAAAGGTTCGTCGCCATTCGTGCGTTGAGTGTCGAAGAACCAAACAGAACCGGCACCGGCTTGGCTGTCGCAGTTTAAGAAGCCATCGGAGCAGTTGTCTAAGAAGTTTTGTGTGATTTCCAGGCCTAAGTTTTGGCCGTAACCACCACAGTAGCTGTCGCCATCAAAAATGCTGGTTTCTACATCGGTACCTACTACAGCGTAAAAGCCTTTGGGCAGAGCAGGGCGGCCAGAGGTGCCCAGTAACCAGTTGGCATTGTAGAAGGCCATCCAGCTGGGTTGCTGTTGGCGCACGGCATCGTTCATGTAACCCAGTAACCAACCCAGCGCGCGCTCAAAGATATTGCCTTGCAATACTTGCTCGGCCAGGGGGGTACCCAGGCTGGAAGCAGCAATGGCGTTAACCCAGCGGATTTTGCTGATGATGTTGGGGTAGCGGCTATACCAAGTGGGGTTAGACATAATCCAGCGCATTACATTGCCACCGTTAGAGTGGGTGTTAATAACCAGATCGGTAATACCACGGCTGTTAATAAAGTTGGTCAGCTCGGTGGCTAAGCAACCTGCCGCATCGGCTTCCCACATGAACTGTGTGAAGTCACAATTCACCACCAGGAAGTTATTTGAGTTCGGCAATCCCTGGCGAATGGAGTTAACCATCTCAGCGGTCCAGTAATCGTTCAAGGCATCATCTTGCTCACTGGTGCCGTGGACGAATGCCACACCAGTATTGGCCGAAGCCACACTTGCTACTACCCACAGCAGGCAGCAGATCAGTAGTTTTCTCATTGGTTCTCCCCCAATCAGTAGTCCCATAACAATATCAACCGGCATCATGTCGGCACCGTGAGATTATCAGTACGGGACCGTATGTTCCACAGGCATGACAAGATGATTGTTTAAAGAACTACTAATTTATAAGGAGATATTTGGCACTGGAAGAAAGCAGAAGAGAAAACGGCTGGCTAGCGTAAGTGTATGAAGTGAAATATGTTGGAATAGAGTTTAGAAAAAAAGTATAATTTTATTGGATCTTCTGTAAACCCAAATTGCGCCAGACCGCGGGCGGCGGTCTGGTGCAGCTGGTATTTTTTCGCTTAAAGGCGCGCCAAGTAATTGGCGTTGTGCTGTCTTAAGCTTTTGCTTGGGCGAGTGAAACCACATTGGAGCTGGTTTGGGTGTTCTCATAATTGGGGCTGCGATGAGAAGCCAAACGAATCGGTGTTTCTTGCGCTTTAGCTTTGTACACAAAGTCGTAACGGGCTTTGTGGAATTGGCGATCGGCACCGAAGAAGTTTTGCCACATTTGTTGCAATTCTTCGCGACGGTACTCAGACAACGGTTTGGTCATTTGATCCTGATGCAGCTGACGGGCTTTGCTGGCCAGGCGTTGACGCAAATCGCTGGTTTTCGCCAAAGTGCTGGCATGCTCACGAATGGCCGTGTTGAATTCCCCGAGGGCAGCGGGTCCAACTTGGTCAATCATGCCCATATCCAGAGCTTGAGCGCCTGAAACCGGCATGGCATCACGCCACAGTGCTTGCGCTTTTTCCGTACCCACACGACGCGGCCATAAGTAGGTCCAATATTCAGAACCGTAGAGCTCGCCCATGGTGCGGTAGTGCGGATTCAAAACCACGCCTTCGCGACAGATCACTTCGTCGGCCGCCATGGCCAAGGTGACACCGCCAGCGCCAGCGTTGGTTCCTAGTGAAGAAATGACCCAGTGCGAGTCGGTGGAGAGAATTTCCAGCACCAAATCGTTAATGGCTTGAATATTCGCCCAGGCTTCTTCGGCAGGAATACGCGCGGCTTCAATTTCGTTTAAGTGGATACCGTTAGACCAGAAGTCTTCACCACCACACAACACAATCACTTTCGTCGGGCGGCTACGGGCATAGGTGTAGGCGCGGCGTAAGCGGTGGCATTGTTCAGTGCCCATGGCACCGTTGTAGAAGTCGAAGTGTAAGTAACCCACTTCATCGGCTTCGTGGTAACGGATTTCCTGCCAAGTCTGGTGATCGGGATTGCCGTTATCGGTAACGGGAAGATAAGGCACATCAACCAGGTGTTCCATCAAGACGGTAGCGGCGGGCAGTTTAATGCCTTTACGACCATTGATGCGTTGCTTGGCGTGGGTAATCCATACCGCACCGTCGCCGGTGGCAATACAGATTGCACCATCACGTTGACCAAGAATTTGGCCAGGCTCGCCGCGTAGTTGACTTTCACGATGGGCACCGTAGAGATACACGGCATCCTGACCGAAAATCTCTAGCACACCCGGTGATCCATCGGCACTCCAGATACGACGTAACACGGTTTCGGTATCCGCACTCCAATCTAGGTAACGGTCTAGTTGGGTAGTTAACGGACGCTCGCGACCTAATACATCGGGCTGTGAGTAATCTAACGGACGAGGTTTAAAGGCGGGGTCTTGGAATTTCTCCAAGGCTTCATGAATACAAGCCATGGCTGCATTGCTCACCTCACGGCGATAAATACTGCCTTTGCTGCCATCACGCATGGGGAAGGTATGGGTTGCCCAGATATCACCTGCATCCATTTCTTCAACGGCTTGCAGTAAGGTAACTCCCCATTCGGCAGGGCGTTCCATGATGGCCCAATCCAAAGCAGAGGGACCGCGGTCGCCCATAATGCCTGGATGAACAATTAAACAAACGTAACGACTCCATATATGTTTGGGTATGGCTTTAGTTAACATAGGTGCAATGATTAAGTCGGGTTTAAACAACTCGACCGCGGAAATCATGTGCTCCGGACTAATGGCCAGTTCAATAGATACCTCATGCCCGGCGTCAGTTAATTCAACATGAGCGCGTTGAGTGAGGCTGTTATAAGAAGAAGAGATCAATAATATACGCATGGTGTGCTCCTTCCCTAAGTTAGGTCCATGCAGTTGATAGAAAACTGTTGTTATGTGCATCCAGCACCAATTGCTGTTTTCTGCAAACGCAGTGTATCAACATTTCCTTATCCCTGATACTTGATTTTTACTCTATTACAAATGTTATACGGGCGTTCAAGAATATTTGTTAACAAATGTAAATTGAGCGTTCTTAGATCGAAAAAAGCGCCTAACAAAGCCTCATTGGCCGTTTTTTTTACCTAATAAGGCTTTGTAGCTTTATTTTCTAAATTCAGTTGAGAATAAAAAATCGGCAATATTGGACCATTCGGAACGAAATATCAGCGCCTATGTGTTGAGCGCTTATACGGCATTAATCGGTACTTGTTCAAGCGTTTCTAAGCTAATAAATAATCGCCGATTTATTTTTTATTATTTTTTAAGGCTAATTATTGATGTGGTTTTTATTGATGCTTGTTTAATCTCGAAGCACGACGTTAGTATTAACTTATGTATCGTTTAGAGTATAAAAAATCTATGAAAGCAATTTGCGTTTGCTGATAATGGGACAAAGTAAATTTTCAAGCGACATCAATTGGGTTTTACGGCCACTTGAAAAAGTGGCCTATTTATAAATGCCCAAAAAGAGCGTGCAAATGGCGAAAACCTGCTCATAAGAAATATGCGAGCTTCAATTCATTATTACCCATTGGAATAACAGGCTTCTAAGCAGCTCCTAATTAAGCGTTTCATGGTGCTTGTGATGGTTCGTAACTGGTCTTTATTTGCTTTTAGTCTTTATGTGAACTTCGCGTATTGGCTTGAATGGTGGTGATTGACGTTATGGCTAGCGTACAAGCCTGGGTGGCGCTAGTAAGAATGTCAGCTGCTTTGATAGAGCGCTATATATTTAATGTGTAAAACACGAAGTAGAACGGTTAAAGCTAATGGCTTTTTACGTACCGGCGGTTAAGTGTCGATATTGAATAACTGAGCTTGAACGGCTTCAAGGTTGAAAGTGTAAGCTTAAAAAATGTCAGCTGATCGTCACTGCTTAACAGCGACGATCAACAATGACGATTAATCATTAATTAAGGTGCGGCCACCAGGGCGAGTCGACGGCTGGCAGGATGAATTGCTAAGCGTGTGATGTTGCGGATGCGATAGGCGGATAAGTCAGCAGCCATACGCCATTGCGCCTGTTGGGAAGACCAGCGATAAAGCTTGCTGCCAACACCTGTCCAAAGCTGGCCTTGGTCGTCGCGAGCAAAGTCTTGGCTGCCATCGGGAAGCTTGGTGACGAAGCTTAAGCGTTGACCATCCCAGGTGTGAACACTGGTTCCGCTCTCATCGCGGGTACTCAGCCACACTTTTTGCGGTGGATGTTTGCCGTCGCCTGCGGTGAGCATTCCCCGATCCGCATCTTCGGCAATCAACTGAGCATTTTCGGCGTGAGCAGGCCAGTACTCTAGGCGAGCGGGGTCGGCTACAGTGAAAACCACACTGCCTTTGTCGAACCAGCTGTGGTAGCCCACTTGGTCGTTTTCATCGCGGCGCGTGATATTACCGTTGTCGGGATTGTAACTAACCAACCACTGAGCGCCGTCTTCTTGCACCTGCACCATAGTGATGGTGTTAAGCGCAGGATTCCAATGACTCAGTGCCGAGAACTCGCTCAGCGGTGTTTCCACCACAGGCTTGATGGCAAAATCCAGTGTGTCGAGCTGGGCCTGCATAATATTGGTGTAGCCTTCGGCATCACCTCGGGTGAAATATAACTGACGCCCGTCATGGCTGAAGCTGGGCTGGTTGTCGTAGCCGGGATGACGCGTTAAGCGCACGGGCGCATTGCGTTCGTCCAGCTGAACTTGGCCGTCACGCTCGGTGAGGTCCAGCAGCCAAATATCGGTGGCGGGTAATTCAAACTGTGCAGCACTCTGGCCGGCATAAGCCAGTAAGAAACCGCTCAGCACAGCCAGCCGTAAATGTTGGAATGCAGATTGTTGGCATGTTGGCATCAAGAAACTCACTTTCTATAAGGAACGACACATTTGCTTTGCCGGGGTTGGAAAACGGTGGATTGAAAAACCATCAGCTGGAAACCCAAGGTTGAATGTTCAGCCGCCAAAAGTTTAACCGCCAAAAGGCCAACCGCATGGCCCAAGCGCTCCCATCTTATCGAAATATTTAATGCAAGGTCTTGTTAGTGATGGCGCTTTCAAGCGCTGAGCGGTATTGATTGATAATGCTATCCAAGCGCTGATTGAAATTCTTCGAGCTGATGCCAAGCGTCGATTCAATTGCGGCGAAAAACGCTGCTTCACCACGACCGGCATTCATGAGCTGTTTAAGCCCTTTAATACCGTGTTGCTGCCAAACCTGTTCGCACAACATGGCACTGATTAAGGCGCGAATCGAGGTTTCGGGGGCCATGTTGGGGGCGTTCGTCGTTGTCTCGGCGAAAAAAGCTTTGGGGTTATCCTGCCACCACCGCAACCAATCAATAGGCTCACCCTGTTGCTTTTTATCTTCAACGAGTTCCAGTAGCGCCTGCATCATTTCCGGGTAATCGGCGGCATAAGCTTGCTTATTGGTGTAATAGGCGTTTCCCCATAAGTAAGCGACACCTTCTTCTGCAGGCCAGTTGCGCTGGGAATGCACTTTGGCAGCATAGTAATGCACGGTGTCGTGAGAAAAATCGGGGTCTTGCATGACCGAGAAAATGGTATTGGCCACAATGCCGTAACCGTCGCGGCGGTTGTTTTGATATTTAGCGGAGAAATCGATACCCACTAAGGATAAGAAGTGCTGGTAATCGTCGACGATATAAAAATCGATAGCCTCGACTTCTTGTTGGAACGTTTCTGCAATGTTTGCGTATTTCGTTGCAAAGCGCTGTGCCCTGGTGGTGTTTAAGGAGTTTTCAAAATGATAGGTGACGGCGCCGATACGCTGGGTTTTCCAGGTGTTGGTATTGGCTTGGAGGGGTAAGTCGATCAGCCACTGGCCGTCTGCCCCGGCTTTGGCTGTCCATTGCCAGCGTAAGCTGAGTTGTTCGTTTTGATCGTAATAGCTCAGCGTTAAACGACAGTGCGTTGATTCAGCTTTAAGTGCTACATTGCGTTTTAGTTTTTGTTGGGAAAACGCTTCTTCATAATCGACCAACCAGCGGCTAAGTTTTTGGCTTAAGGGATTTGCTGGTTGGATAACACCTTCCTCACCAGTTGCCCATCGTGTAATGCTGTCGTGAGGAAACGCTTTACACGTTGATGGTGTGCTGGCATGAGCTTGAGTTTCAGTCGATAAAAGCAGATTGATGGAAAGCGCTGAAAGTGTGGCGAGTAGCAGGGAGTTACGCATAAATTAGCCATTTTTTTAAAATTAAAAACAATTCGATGTAATGACTAAATAAAGGCCCGCAAGTTCACGGGCCTGGAATATATTATAAAAACCGTCGTGTTTTGTTTATTTTTTGCTAAATTAAACTGTTTTGATGTTTGGGTGGTGTTATAAACGTGGTGTTATAAACAAAGGCATCATTATTGCCGATGCAAAATGGCTCCCAAGTCTTCACCTAGTAGTTCCCAGCGCCAGCCCTGTAGGCGAGGTGGAATGTGTTGCTCACCATCTTTAAGCCAACGCTCTAAATCTCTCCGGCTCGCCAGAACGCTGGGCTCTAAACGCAAACCTTCTGCTTTGTTGCGTAAAAACTTTTGCGCTTTTTTTAAGGCTTGCTGCTGGGCGATATCTAAGCGTGGTACGGGTGGTGGCGGTGGCTTGCTTTGGGCGTCGCGAATACAGTCCACGATTGCTTTGCCATGGCGCCGTATTTGCGAAGGCTTGAGAATATTGAGTTGCTGTAAACGTTCGGTGCTTGCTGGCATGCATTCCACCAACTTCATCAGCCCGTCATTTCTAATGATGAAAGTTTTAGGCAAATTGGCTTGTTGTGCGGTGATCTCACGCCACTGGCACAAAGCCTGTAACACGCTCAGTTCAACATCGTATAAACGACCAGCGCCTGAAATAGTGGTGTAAAGCAGTTCGGGGCTTATGGGATTTAAGCTAAGTTCTACCAAGCGAGCCATATCGGCTTGGAACCACTCCCAGCGCTCCAATGTTTTCAGTTGTTGTTCAAGCACAGATGCCAAGATCGGCAAATAGGCGACATCGTTACAAGCATAGGCGACTTGCTCTGGGCTCAACGGGCGTTTTAGCCAATCGCTGCGGGCTTGTTCTTTATCTAAATGGACATTTAAGGTGTCAGCCAACAATGATCCGTAGCTGCTTTGTAATGAAAGGCCACATAAAGCCGCGGCCGCTTTGGTATCGAAGATAGGGCTGGGAAGCGCGCCAACACTGAGCTGTAGAACTTCTAAGTCTTCTCTTGGGCTGTGCAAAACTTTGATGACAGAGGGGTCAAGCAATATTTGCGCTAGACTCTGATGATCACCTAATGTAACACTATCGACTAGCCAGACCTGTTTTCCATCACTAATTTGAACTAATGCCAGCTGTGGATAATAGGTTCGCTCCCGCATGAATTCGGTATCGATAGCAAGTAGACAAGATTGTTTCCATTGTTGAATGCAATCTTCTAATTGCTGTGGGTTTTGAATCCATACCGGCGACTCGCACGCAAGCTCTGCCAGCTTGAGTGCAGAGTCATGATTGTTTATAACTTGATTTGACACCAGCTTTATACTCTTAATTGAGTTGGCCCTTGGTTACCTAGCAAGACAACAATACGGCACACCAGACGCGTGACCTTTGCTGTACGCGAGGAAGATATCAGAATGACAAAATCGAAGCCAAAGAAGCAGATCAGTCCCCGGGTGTTCCCCCTCATCGCAGCCGGCCTGCTACTGGCCGCTCCGTTACAAGTAGTTTGGGCTCAGGATGATTCCGAGGAAGATGACGGACGTCGTGTGCGTCGTTTGGGCGATACTGTCTCCGAACAACAGGAATATTCTTTAGATTTTCCAACCGATTTAGCGGCTCAACAGCCGGCGGTGGAAACACCAAATGTGACGCTACCGGACGCGGCGCAAAACGAACAACTACACAACCTGTTGGAAGACCTGGCTTATAACCCGGGTAGCCAACAAATTGAAGCCGATCTCAATGCCTTACTAGATAACGTCGAAGCGCAGGCTCGTTCAGCGCTGGGTGATGGTAACCTAGTTTTGGCCAATCAACTACTGCAAGTCGTGGGCACTTTACAGCCCGAGCGTCCTTCAGTGGCAGAAATCGGTGGTCAAATTAATCGCCGCCGCAATATCAATCAATTGCTCACCTCCGGCCAAACAGCGTTGCAGCAAGATCAATTCATCACCCCTGCAGACGAAAGTGCCGCCCACTTCTTCAGCCAAGTGCTAGAACTTGATGCAGAAAACGCCGCTGCCGCTGCGGGTTTACAGCAAGTGCAACAAGCATTGCTCGAACAAGCACTGACAACGGCTGGCGACCTGGACTTCGAAGGGGCCGAGGCGATTATCGTTCAGGCCGAGCAATTGCCGGGCTCCGATGCCGATGCGGTTGCCAATGCGCGGCAACAAGTTCAGCAAATTGGCGCTGATCGGGCCCAATCGTTACAGGTGAGTATTGGTCAGTCTATCGATGCGGGTGAATTTACCGATGCCGAAGCCCAGCTGAACGAACTTATCGCCCTGGGTGGCAATGCCGATCAAGTCGAGCGTTTGCGCGAAAGCCTGCAAGATGCTCGGGTGTATGGCGGTTTTAAGCCTGGCCAGGCGTTTAGTGACAACTTCCAAGATGGCGGCGGCCAAGGCCCCAACATGATTGTGTTACCTGCGGGTAGCTTCATGATGGGTTCGCCGGATTCAGAAGCCGAGCGGATCTCCAACGAAGGCCCGCAGCATCGAGTGACTTTTAACCGTGGCTTTGCCATGGGGCGCACTGAAATCACCGTGGGCGATTTCAAACGCTTTGTCGACTTCACTGGATATCGTACCGAGGCCGAACGTGGCGGCGACAGCACGGTTTATGATGAAGACTCCGGCCGTTTAAGCAAGGCGCGTGCCACTTGGCGCGAGGCCTATGCGGGGCAGCGTGCCGACGATAACGAACCGGTGATCCATATTTCGTGGAACGACGCCAGCCGCTATGTGCAGTGGTTGTCAGAAATGACCGGGCGTCGCTATCGCCTACCTTCTGAAGCCGAGTTCGAATATGCCATGCGTGGTGGTACGCAGTCGGTGTATTGGTGGGGTGAGGGTAATCCTTCCGATGTGGTGGAAAACCTGACCGGCGATCGTGATATGTCGCGCTCCCGCCGACGCTGGAACGAAGCCTTCGAAGATTACGACGATGGATTCTGGGGGCCGGCTCCTGTGGCTTCCTTCCCCGCGAATCCCTTCGGTTTGCACGATTTAAACGGTAACGTTAAAGAATGGGTGCAAGATTGCTGGCACGATACCTATGTGCGCGCTCCCGACGACGGCTCCGCATGGATTAACCAAGGTTGCATGTCGCGCGTGATTCGCGGTGGCGATTGGACCAGTACCACTGCTATGTCGCGCTCTGCATTCCGCATTACCGCATCACCCGATACGCGCGGTGCTCGTGTTGGTTTTCGGGTGGTTCGCGATTTATAGCTGAGAGCCATAGCACAGCCGTTTCTCTGTAGCAGTAATCACACTAAAAAAGCCTGGTTTAAGCCAGGCTTTTTTGATGCGGCTTACTCACATTTTTTGAACCAGGTGACACTGAAAACCGTAACCAGCTAACAGATTGATCTAAGCAATAGGGAAATTTTTAGTATTGGCTTTTTTATCTTTAATTATTTTTATTGTTAATCTGATTAGTGAATTTGTAGCTTATCTGGACGAATTTTTTTCTTCTTATCAACATTCATTGGCATTTTAAATGCGGTTGTAAATACTGATAACAATGTACTCGGAGTTATTTGTAATTCGCTTAACTTTGTGTTTTATTAAAGTTGCAAATGCACTCAAATGGTGGTGGGTACACTCAAAGATTGGGTTACATTTGAGCTGCATTGTAAGAAATGGGCAACTTAAAAAAAGTATTTGATAATAAGTATTAAAAATGTTTGGGGGATTAACTAATTCATAGATAAACAGTTCTGATTCTTCTATCGTTGAAGCATGCTTGCTTAAACAAGTGTGGTTTCACCTATAGCTTGCTTAAGTACCAGCATTTCAAACAGGCACAAGGTGACTTTAAATAGCGATTAAAACACTCGCAGTAACAGGGCAACTGTGAGTATTGATCCGCTTCAGCAACAACGATAGATGCGTCTGATAAAGGATGACTATATGATTCCGGCGCGCGTTTTTTACGGTAGCCCTGTTGTTTCAATTCAACGTTTGATGGATCAACATCTGAGTCAAGACTGCCCAGCGTTGACTCTACATAATGAACACAGCCATTCCATGGAGGCTTGGTATGGTGTTCGGATGATGTACTTGTGGTTTCAAAGCCGTTTAGGTACCGAACATTGGTTAGCTTTAACCGCGCAACATCAAGACCTCCTGCACTATATTCATTTTCCTGTTCCTGAGGCCTATGCGAATTCTCATCCTATTGCTTTGGATGTGAAGGCGCAGTGCAATCACGAAACCTTTAGTCGCCATCTTAATCATGCCTGGGGTGTCCGTGATTCTTTATATCAACATGCCGCAGAGCTATTAGTACAGCTCATGGCTTGCCACCCTGTGGCCGTGATGATTCCCGACTTATCTCAGCTCGATCAACATAGTCGCGAAGTATTACTGCGTATGGCAAAGCTGTGTAATAGCAAACACGGCGAGCTTTTGGTCGGTATTCCGCAGCTACAAAGCTCTGAGGCAAGACGTTGGTTTCGGCAGCAGCGCAGTGGTAGCGTGCTAGAAAAAGATGCCTTGTTTTATTGGTTGTCGTCGTTGGATTTAGCGCTGGATTGCGCCGATATCGATGCGTCTAAATGGACGCCGGTTATTAACGAGCAGCAACAACAGTTGATAAAAGAGCGCGAGCAAAAACGTCGTCAATGGCAACTGAAAGCTGAGAAAGCATTGGAACGTATTCGCCCCAATGAGCTACCTTTAATCATGCAGTCGATCTGTGCTTGGTATGCCTGTTTTGCCTTTGAACAAGCATTAGCTGAAGCGCAGTTTTTAAATAAATATCACCGCCAAGAACTCAATGCTGAAACCCAAGGTTTACTCGACAGCATCATTATGTTGTGTGCCTGTCATCAGGGTGAGCAAGAAAAAGATTTACACCTGTGGATCGACTTAGTTGCAGATCACGGTGCCAGCGCTTTGGAATCTTTAGCGCATTCGGTATTGCGTTGTAATGTGTTGCTTTGTTTAACGCGTTTATCGTTTCAATATCCAGATGACTTAGAACATACCCAAGACTATGTGCTGTTAGCTGAACGTTGTGCGCACACTTTGTTATCGCCACAGCGTGAGTATTTTTTATTGTGGGCCGCGTTGTATCAAATGCGTAGCTATTACCAAAAGCCCTGCGATATCAAACCCATTGGCGAAGAACGTTTAGCGCAATTGTCGGAGCAGGTGTTTGGACGCGAATACGATTGTTTGGTTGATCGTGCTGGCAGCAATGAACAACTGAGCCAACGTGATCAACGCTTAACGGCAGCTGTTTTAAAAAGCACCCTGTGCCAAATGAATGTGCATGGCGTTGGTTTCTCGGTGGGTTGCCCCAGTGCGGTGATGCATCCACAACACGATGGCGACTATGCGATTAGCTATGAGGCCGACTACTGGCTTGGTTTTCATGCCGAGCGCCTAGATGTTTCTGCCGCCTTAGTGTGGGCAGAGGCATTACAGTCTTCCAGCGAATGCCTTGCGGTGGCTGAAAACAGTGCTCGTGGCTCGTACCGACGCGCTAGTTTGTGTTATCAACTGGGTGCTTTAACCCATGCTAATCGTGAATACGCCGACTGGCGTGCGCGCCAAGATAAATGGCGTTCGCGCTTATCGCATCCGGCAGGTAACGAGCATTTTGATGGTTCGTGGTTGGACATGATGATGGCCGCATGGCGTCAAGGTTCTATCCATACCGCTCAGGCCATTTTAGATTATCAACTCAGCTTAAATCACCGTGATCGTTACGATGAAAAAGCGTATTGCTTTGCTGTAAGCGGCTTGTTGCATACTAGCCGTGGCGATAACGAAGCAGCAAAGGAAGACTTCAACAAAGCCATTAAGCAAGCCGATCAAACATTCAGTCTATCGGTGTATGCCACCATTACACGCATTATTGGCCTGGCCTATGAAAGCAGTGGCCAAACGAAAAAAGCGCTTGCGTTGTATCAAAACCTACTCAAAAACAGCTTGCATCTACCCCATGTTCGAGCCGCTGATATCTTCTCGTGCATGGTGCGTTCCATGGCGTTAGATAGCTACCACCGTGACTATGTGCACTATATTTTGAATAACCTGGATCGTATCTTGGAAAAAACGGAAAACTGGTGGTATCTGGGTGGTTTCTTAGAGTTAATTCGTCAAAACGAAAGTGCCAATAATCTGGCGCTATTCGATATGTCGCAGTTAGCTACATTGGTGTGGAGTGTCAGCCAACGGGTCGATTGTGAAGCGGTGAGTCGGCAGTTTGTGCAAAAACTGGGTTTAGGTGAGCAAACCACCTTGTACGAACAACTGCAACAACGTTGCGAGCAGTTGGAAGAGTATCTGCCGAATAACCAGGCAACGAGCCACGGTAGCCGTATGTTACAACGGCATTTATCGATGTGGATGGTGCCCTTAGCGGGTGTACCCCAACGGCGTGTGGCGCGCCAGTAATGCTTTCTTGATTACGCATGATGTTTCACTAAAGTATTTGTAATATAAGCTCCCACCTGAATCATCAATGGAACGGTACTGCCGTTCCATTGATCGTCGCCTCGTTTACTCTGCATTTATTTAAAGCGGTGATCGATTTTTTAGTGGCGCTAGTGCGGTCTGGCTGTGTGTCTTACTCGTACCAAGCGCAAGCTAATGAAAGCAAATTCCGCCATTCACGGTTATTTGAGAATAATTAACGTTCTATTCAGTTGGCTTCTACTATGATGAGGCCACAACAATGTTATGCATACATTACTGTGCATCCACAATAATAAGGTTAGCTTGAATGCGGACGATTTACGCCTTCCTCTTGATGATTTGGTTTCCACTTATCGCTGGGGCCAACGTGCCCGATATCGAGCAAATAGATCAGGCTCTGGCTGAGGAGCAATTTACTCGTGTGGTCGAATTGCTAACCCCCCAGGTGAAAGCACTATCGGAAAACGCCGATATGTTGCGCCGCTTGGCGCGTGCTCACTGGAGCCTTGAGCAATTCGATGAAGCACAAGACTACATCGATACCGTATTGGAGCTGCGTCAAGATCAGTACGAAGACTACTACCTCGCCGGAAGGATTTATTCCAATCGGGTTTTGGAGGTTAGTATTTTCAAGAAATTATCGTATGCCAAACGTATTCGGAAATATTTCGAACGCTGTATCGAACTCGACCCGCAAAGCAGTAAGGCACGATTGGCTTTGATGCTGTTCCATATTAATGCGCCAGGCATTGCCGGTGGTTCTTCCGATAAAGCCGAGGCATTGGCTCAGCAATTGGCAGAAATTGGTGAGGTTGAAGGTTTACGAGCTGCCATCTTGTTGGCATTAGCCGACGATGACGACGCTAAGGCTATGGAGTTAACCGGCAAGATCTTAACTTTAAAAAGTGACGATGTCAGTGCCCAGTATCTGCGGGGTACGTTTTTAGTGGGTGAAGAACGTTACGACGAGGCGATGCCCATTTTGCGACATGTGGGTCATCAAGAGATCGAAGATATCGACGAGCGACGCCAACAACGCGGCGCTTGGTATCAAATTGGCAAGGCGGCCAGCGAGAGTGGCCAATGGTTAGACGAAGGCCGCGCCATTCTGGAACGCTACCTCACATTAAGCAGCCACCGCGGTTTACCATCGAAAGCTTGGGCTTATTATCGCTTAAGCCTGATTCACGATGGCCTCAACGATCTCGCCAAAGCCAAAGAGTATTTAGCCTTGGCCGATGACGAAAATGATGGTGATGACGATGAACTGGACGATTTATTAGATGATCGCAAAAAAGAATTAAAGCGGCGCAATGCGAGTTAAAAGCGCAGCATTAAAGGCTTGGCTATGTTTGCTTAGTTTGGGGTAGCAGCTTTTTATGAAGATTTTCTTGCAATTATAAAATTGCTCGCTATAATAGCTAGCTCGATTGCGGGGTGGAGCAGTCTGGCAGCTCGTCGGGCTCATAACCCGAAGGTCGCAGGTTCAAATCCTGCCCCCGCTACCAAATTTAAAAAGCCGGCCTTTTGACCGGTTTTTTTGTGCCTTTCTTTTGCTTCTACGCTTATATTCAACATAGCTGCTGCGTGTCTTATAGCCATAGAATGTATAGCTCTGAGAGCGTGTATTGGGCAGAGTTGAGAGTGCTGGATTGATTGCTTGAAGCTTAGCTCGATACCTCCAAAGCTCTATCAATGGCACTGCTTCCTATCATAGCGGTGTATTACTCATCAAGCCTCAACTCATTCGGCTTGCTGGCCTTGTAGCCTATCACCCATCAAAAAGCTGGAGTAGGCTCTAGCTAACTCTTTTCGAACAGTCTTCTAGACCAAGGCTTTGAATTCTGCAAAATCGCTTGCCGTTGCTAGCCCTCAGTGTGTGATAGGCGCGTATGGAACAAATCACATCTAGTTAATCTCTGCTCTTTCTTTAATCTGTCTCTGACAGGATACTCTAGCAGTTCTGATTTAACTAAAGTACTTCCAAATAAAATAAAAAAATCTATAACTCGCTACTACCGTTCCAATAAAAAAGCAGTGATAAGCTTAAAGGGATAATATCTGCTCAACCTCTTATGATGCTTTCCTCTCTTTTCTGTGTCTAATAAAGCTGTGTTGTATCTGCGTTTTTAACCCTGTGGCGAAACGTAAGGGCAGCTAATTGACGGTGCTTTTCTGTAAGCCGATGCTAAGTGAGTGAACGACGGCGAGGGAATCTGAGCAGGCGAAGGAAAGCGCGAAGCTTTGCAATTGCGATACGTGAGATAGCCTCTTAGCTTATCTAATTAGGCTTATGGAGCACCGTACGATTACAGCCAGGATGGCTGAAGCTTCAGGGGTTGAGAGGGCTTGTCCACAAGGGGGATGAGCGAATAGCGAACCCGGTAAAGCCCGCTTGGACGCAAAATATTTTGTTTTTTAGAAGGACTTACTTCGAATGGAGATAGCTAGCGACAAAGTATGGATACAACTTTGCTTTTTATTGCTACAGCTTTAACATTTCCTGAAATATTACCCATAATTACCTATGTAGATAAGTAATTGTGGTTTTGAAACTATGTGGCCTGCTTTCGGCCCAAAGCGGACGTTTAATATTAAAGAGCAATTTTTCGCTTTAATTAATCGAGTTGGCATTTGCTGTGGGCCATAGGTAATCACAGATATTTCTGCGGCTTAATATTGGGTATGTCGCTTAATAGAGCTGTTATTACTTTTGGCGAAATTCTACATAATATGAAAGTGGTTCAAGGATGAGTAATCCAAGAAAGAAATATTCTGATGCGCAAAATGTAGCCTTACTTTCACAGGTAAATCGAGTTTGCCCTTTGTGTGCTGAGCCTCTTTTCTACAAGAAGTGTGGTAAGAGCTTCAAAAACTGACCTTTCCCCCCAACGTAATACCACAAACAAGATGAGATTTTCAGGTAAATGGGTTAGGTGTCCCCAGACGTTCCGTGGCCGGTTTTCCCAATCACGTCTCTGTTCATACCAGTGAACAGACAGCCATTAACACGAACCGGCTGGTTTAGCACCGTGTGGTGGGAACAGACAACGATCACATAGCTGTACTTAACCGCTACTAAGCCATTACGCCATGAATTTACCTGACCTTGACGTGTAAGACACATTATCAATGATGAATCTGAATAAGATTTAAAATACAAAGACTTAATAGACTGAAATCGACTGATAACGATATATCTGAACGGTCCTCATTGCTCAAAGTTGCTCACGTTTGATGCCCGCTATAGGCGCAATCCGGGAGCGTAAGAGAGATTTATGAAGGGTCTTGAGGGCTGAACCATTTAACTAATGGGAGTTCGTCTACTTATATAGGCACATTGAACGTTAATATGTGTCACTTGTGTACACTTGATGGAGTGACATATAATTATGTAGACACAAATGACATTTTAAGATGTCATATAAGTGCACATGATTGAGGTAATGTATGGATCAGGCGACAGCTATCCGGCGCCTAGCGGCTTATGATAAGAAAGGCCGGTATGTATTTACCAATAGAGATTTTGAAAAGATTTTTCATGAAGATAGTCCGAGGGCTGTCAGAGCAGGAGTTCAGCGCTTAGTTCGTGTTGGTATTCTGCAGCGTGCTATTAAAGGTGTTTATGTCAATGCCCTTGCTCAGAACCAGGGGAGCTCAACGTTAGAACTGATCGCCAAATCACTCAGGCGTGGTGAGTATAACTATGTAAGCTTAGAATCGGCACTTTCCGAGTACGGTGCCATTTCTCAAATTCCTCTTGACCGTATTACCGTTATGACGACTGGACGAAAAGGAGAGTACAAAACGCCTTTTGGGGTAATTGAATTCACCCATACCAAGCGACCGGTTAAGGATATTGTGATGAGTATTCAGGATGTTGGCCGACCACTTCGATTGGCCAGCAAGCAGGCAGCTTTTAGGGACTTGAAGCGGGTAGGGCGTAATTTACACCTAGTAGATGAGAGAGAACTGAATGAAGATTGATAATGAAAACTTTGACGCGCTGGTTGCGAGAGCTTTAGCTGATGGCAATGTAGCTCATATGAGGCCTGTTGTAGAAAAAGAATTGTTGCATTACGACATCTTGTTCAGTCTGGAAAAGGAAGGCATGTTGAATGATCTTACTTTCCAGGGAGGGACTTCGCTACGGCTGTGTCATGGTGCGAACCGATTTAGTGAGGATCTCGACTTTGCTGGCGGTAAAGAGTTCTCTGCTGCCCAACTAGCTGAAATGAAGGAATGTATAGAGGCTTATATTGGAGGTCGGTACGGACTAGAGGTTATTGTCAAAGAGCCCAGCCAGCTTAAGAAAGATCCAAAGTATACCGATTTGAAAATCGACAAATGGCAAATCGCAGTAGTAACTTCACCTGAGCGTAAGGATATCCCCAGACAAAAAATCAAACTTGAAGTTGCCAACGTGCCAGCCTATACGAGAGAACCATTGCCGATGGGTGCAAACTACGATTTTCTGCCAGATGGTTATGAAGATACATTGATTATGACTGAGACTCTGGATGAGGTTATGGCTGATAAACTGGTGTCGTTGCCAGCAACGCAGAACTATGTTCGCAATAGGGATATTTGGGATTTATCCTGGTTGAAACAACAGGGTGCTCAAATCCGAGAAGATCTGGTGCAGCAAAAGCTTAACGATTACGGAATTGAGGGATATGAAGTAATGCTCGGCACTATGATTGGCAGAATTCCAGAAATCGTGGCTGGAAATCAATTTAAAGACGAGATGCGGCGATTCACCCCTTCGAATATCTTTGAAAGAACACTGGGGCAGGAAAAGTTCGAGCACTTCTTGGTGAAGAATATCACGCAAATCTTAAAAGGGCTTCAATCTCAAATAAGCGGACGCAGCTCACCTGAGTTTGTAATGTGATTTTGAGAACTATCTATGTGGTAGAGCTCTTCTGAAGGTCTGTTGGAATAGCCATACGCTCTGCCCGAATACTGCTCTCATATGTAAGATTCATGAAAAGAGACTTACATTAGAATACAGCTTATAAGGCTCAATTTTTGTAGTTTACGGGCTTTCGATCTCCGTATTATTAATTACAGTGAAATACTCAAAAACATGTCTCTGAGTAAATAAAACCAATACTACTCAATGACTTGCTGCATTGTGTCATGAGCATGAAATAAGCTGCTAGACAGCGTCGGCAACCAGCCCCCGCTACCAATTGAATCGACGGTCTATAGCGTGTGTTGTCGTTTACGACATTCTCTATAGGCCGTTTTTTCGTTGGGGTTTTGGTTTTTTGTGTTTTTTAATAGCGCTTTTCTGTATGGGTTTTTCTGTGTTTTATTTTGTGCAGTGTTTATTTTTAGACTTTTTTGCTAGGCTTTGTTATCGGCGCTCTTAGTTATTATCATCTTTGTTATCTTTTTCGTCTTCTTTTCCTACTCGTCTTTGCTGGTAAGCCTCGTACGATTCACTATGGTTGCGAATGCATTGATCATAGTGGTGTGCTGTGGGGCTTTTATAACACTGCTGTTTACGGTTTTCTTGTACGGCGTTGTAAATTTGTTTTTTGGTACAAGCACTCATAAACAATGCTATCGGTAGGCAGAGTAATAATATCTTAGATACGTTCATCAGAATTCCTCCCTTATAAATTCCAGAATGTCGCCGGGTTGGCAGTCGAGTATCGCGCAAATTTTCACTAGTGTATCGAAGCGAACGCCTTTGGCCTTATTGGTTTTAAGGGTCGATAAGGCTTGTTCGCTGAGCCCGATGGCTTGTGCCAGTTCTTTGAGCTTCATCTTGCGCTTTGCGAGCATGACATCGAGATTGACGACAATCTTCATCGCTTAAGCCCGCTTTAGATGAAGGATTCATTTTCGTCTTTGGCGCGTTTGCCTTCGACAAAAACATGGGCGACAAAGACCAATAGCAAACCGACGAATAGCGCTTTAAGCTCGCCGCTGCCCAGTTGAATATCGATGCGGCCGTCTTGGGTTGCATCGCTTATTGAGAAGATCACAATCCAAAGCGTACGTTGGATCACGCCTACCAGTACGCTGATTAGCGTGATCCAGGCAAAGCGACGAAAACCACGAATCGATAATTCAGAAAGTGCACGACCAACTGCTGCTTCGCGAAAGGTTTGGCGTAAGCCCAAATAGCCGTAAGCCTGGATCAAGGCGCCAACCATCGAGATACTGAAGCCTGCCAACCGCTCCACGGTCGACAAGCCGCTTAGGTTGTATTCCTCGCTTAAGTTTCCTGCCGCTATTGGCGCTAGATGGTCCCAGAACAACCAAATTCCTACGGCTGTTAATGGCATTGCGATGGCTGCCAAAAGAGTGAAAAAGGAGAGTAAGCGAGCAAATTTGCGCTGTGGGTCATTCATCGTTGATGATTCTTATGGCCTGAGTGTGTGTATGAGCTAGTCTAATTATCAACTAAAAGATGTAAAAATTAAAGTAAAACTTTAATTTTTTATTTCAAACGCAGAAAACCCAGCCGCAGTATTTAGCGGCTGGTGTTGCCAGGCGAGGAGGCTATGGCTTCAGATCGAAGGCCCAGGCGAAAGGGGCGGGGTCGAAATACTCGCGGAATAATTGAATCTTGCCATTCACCACATGAAATATGCCGCCGTAGCTTTGCTGGTAACGGCGGCCAGTGGGAACGATATCTACGCGTCCTTGATATTCCACGAACAAGGTTTCGGGATCTTGCATGGGGTACAACTTGAGTTGTTCGGTGAAATTTGCGTTGGCACTATTTTCTGGCCATTGTGCGTATAAGGCCACGATATTGGCTTTGCCCAGCACCCGGGTCGGGTGGCCTGGAGGCGAATAGGGCATATCTTGGATGGCATCGTCGGCCCACAAGCTATTGAAAGTGTCCATGTCGTGGTCTTCCAGCGCTTTCAGGAAACGCTGCACCGTCTGAATGGTGACTTGCCGTTTGAGGTAGCTAGGTGGCTCCACCTGTGCTTTCTCGATGGCTGTGGCAAAGATATCGCGTGAGCCCACTTCGTTTTTTAAATTGAATTGGGCAGCGCTAATTAGCCAGTGCCCTGCATCTTTGATGAATCGATAGCGATAATGGCCGCTTACTTGCCAATGCTGTTCGCCTAAGTAATGATCGGCCACCACATCGGCAGTGGCAATGGCATGGTCATCTTCGAGCTGGACCTTAATGTTCGATAAGGCATGGCGAGTACGCTCAAAACCCGGTAATACGGCTGCCCACTGGCTTATTAAGGCTTGTGGGCTTTTGAGTTCAGGCTCGCCGCCGGCCAAGGAGGTGTAATCTACATGGATTTCCTCGGCGTAGTGTTGTTCTAAGGTCTCAAATTGACCGCTGTCGGCCAGTATGGCCACGCTTTCCACCAGGGTTTTAATAGCCGCTTCGTCGCGCATATTGCTGGTGCTTGGCGTATTGATGTTCATTGCGCTCATCATCGTTACTCCGATCAACATCGACTTCATGGTGATATTTAGTGCTTGCCGTTAAGATTTAAGGTTTCGACAAAATGTTGGTTTACCGCATCGACAGCGGTATCGACGATATCGGGCTGATCATAGAAATCGAATTGAGTGACGTTATCGAGCCACAGCGTTTTAGCGTTTTCACCCATGCGGTGGGCATATTCTTTTGCCCCTTGGGGAATGGCTGCCGACTCTGAATGCACCAGCAATGTGGGCTTTTTCAGCTGGTCGGCCGTTGTTAAAGCATCGTAGCTTAACCAAGCTTCCCACGAAGCTACATTGAATTGATTATCGTATTCAGGAATTAATCCGCGCTCGGGTTCGGTGTAATAAGGCGCTTGATACATCAAGGCTTGCTCATTGCTTAAGCTCGCAGCCTCGATCACCATGGGCGTTGTTGATAGTTGGGCTTGCCGACTCAACTCAATGAGCTGGGCTACACCTTCTTCGCCACCGTACACTGTGTTCACAATACCGCGATCATGTAACCAGGGTGCCACTAGCGCTAAGCTTTTAATATGTGGGTTTTGCAGCGCGGTGTCGCTCATATAGCCTGCTGATGCACACACACCTAAGCCGGCAATACGTGCTGGGTCGATTTGGGGCAAACTGGCTAAGTAGTTTACTGCTGCATTAATGTCTTCAGTTTTTCGTGTAGGGTCTTCAAGGAACGAAATGGCATCGGGTGATTGACCCCAGCCACGGAAGTCAAACACTAAAGCCGCATAACCACGATCGGCTAAGGCTTCAGCATAGGTGCTGGGCATCTGTTCTTTAACCGTGGTCCAGGCACCGGTGACAACCACGGCTGGCAGTTGAATGCCTTCTTGATAGCTATCGGGTAAGTATAAGTGTGCCGCTAAAGTTTGATGAGCACTGGTGAACGAAACATCGGTTTTCATAGCAGCCTCCGTTGAGGGTTGAAGTAGCATGGTGGCGAAAAGAGAAAGAATGAAGTGTTTCATCGTTAGCATTCGCTCGGTTGGGAGCCTGAGTCATACTTTAGCGATGGGCCGCGCTTTGCTCTTGTACAAAACCACGGTGTTTTTGCAGGATTCTACGAAGTGACGGTGGCTGAATCGATGTGTGCTTATACTTGAAGCTGCTTGCGAAACTGCGAAGGGCTTATGCCTTCAATGTGCTTGAACTGGCGTGAAAAGTGGGCTTGATCGGAAAAGCCACAGCTCAAGGCAATATCGATTAATGGCATATCGAGTACGGCCAATTTGCGTTTGGCTTGCTCCACTCGATAACTCAAAACAAACTGCATGGGGCTTAAACCCATGGTTTGGCGAAACAATTGGGCAAAGTGAGAAGGGCTTAAGTGGGTTTCGTGGGCGAGATCTTCCACACGAATGGCTTGGCCAAAGCGCCGTGCTACATAATCTAGCACCTGACGGTAGTGCTTAGCGGTAAAGCTCTTTGAAAAACGATACGCTTCTTCCCGTAAACCGTAACGTTGAATCAGTTTGACCAAAAAAACCCGCGCGAAGCTTTCGAATAATAATTCCGAGCCAATATCTTTGCTGGCTAAAGCGTCTTTCAACATCGTTCCCGCTTGGCAAATATCGGGATCGGAAAACTGAGCCAAAGAAGCCAATTGTTCGTCGGCCAGTAAGACGCCTACCTCGCTTTGTGCAAAGCGTTCGAGCTTACCAGGATCTAAAGTAACTACAATTACTTTAGAATGGGCGTGCCAACGCCAGCCACTTTCCACACCGGCCGGTGTGACGATAATTTCGTGTTGTCGATAGATGAAATCCCGGTGCTCACCATCACGCCAGTTCTCAACCCGGTGCTCGTGTTCATTGAGGTTGAGCAGAATGTGATGCTGATCGAAAACTTGGGTGGGCATGATATCGGGCTCGGCTTCAAAGTACTCCAGCGTGAGTAAATCCACGGCCCGCGCGCGCGCCGACTGCGCACTATCTAATAACGGCGCTGAAGGGTAAATATCTTGATATCTAGCATCACTCATAGCTTGATTATTTGTGTAATCGATGACGAACTCAAGAGTACTAAAACTATTGTTTACAATTTACGATAAGACTGCCCTAGTTGGTTTAATATCCACGGTGCTGCCATCGTTTAGTTGCTAATGCCGAAGCTCTGGGTGCTTTAAGTCTCGATTGCAAATGGTTTGATGGGTCAATAATTCGTGTGGCGTTTTAGGTGTTCCATGCTGTTTGAGGTATTCAGGCGATGCCAGGGTGAGCACACGACTGCTGGCGAGTTTAAGACTAATGAGGCTGGAATCAGTCAATGTATTCGATGCGCGGATAGGCACATCTCAGCCTTCCGTAATGGGCTTGACTATGCGATCGTTTAAATCCAGCGCAGCATCGATCTTCGGGTACTGTGCCATGAACTGAACGAGCTTGGGTCGAATATACGATAAGCCAAAGCTTACGGAGGAGGGCGATTGAATCTTGCTGCTTACGAAATGAAATAAGCCGCCGTAGCTTTGTTGACGATTAGCAATTGGTGAAAACTTGGAAATGCAGGCGTCTCTGTATTTTAAATTGAATGCTGAAGAAGAAATTTTACGGTTTGTTTTTTTGTTTAGCGAAGAATCTAGGTGAGGCACCATAAAAATCTTTAAATTTGCGCCCAAAAGCAGATTGACTCCTATAACCAACTTCCTCTGCAATAATGTTTACCGGTAAATCGGTATGTGCTAATAAGGCTCTAGCTTTCTCTAATCGTTTTTTTGATATATAGCTAAATACAGTTTCCCCGAGATTTTCTTTAAACAGTTTTTTGAATTGGCTTTTACCTAAGAAGGCACGATTTGCCAGTTCATCGATGGTGTAGTCGTGCTTTAAATCTTCATTGATGATTGATAATACCGTTTCAATTCGATGATCTAATTTTGTAGAAAGCTTGATATCTTCGAGCAGGTTAAAGAACAGAATTTTTATCGAATCCTCTACCGTTTGACTGACATGTGACTCCAGCTGTTTTTCAATAAATAAAATAAACGCTAATAGCGATGGTGTAATTTGAAACTTACACTGCTCGAGAAATGCAATATTTTTGGGTAGAGAGGTAAAGTCTGCAACGACAAAACGAGCGAGTTCATCGGCTCTGAAAGCATGGTGTTCATTCGGTTTAATGATGATGCAGTCGCCAATTCCTACCATGTATTTTTGTTGATTGATTTCGATGTCAATTTTATCGCTTAATGGTAGAACGAGCTGAAAAAATCCATGCGAGTGAGCTCTGGTTTTTCGTGAGTATGACTTAATACACATTTGTATTAAGTGACTCTTTCTATCGTTTTCCATATGCTTTTCTCCGCTTTATTTTTGGCATTTCAACCGACAGTTGATGTCACTCGATTTGATCTGCAAAAAATAAATTGAGGCTAAAGTAAGCGTACTAGATTTATAGGATACCCAATAATGTTTCCTCACTGCCCAGTTTTATTTTGGAATTATTGATCTATACACTTTCATTAACTCAATCTGAGATTGAATCTGAAGTATAGATGTCGTCTACGAGCCTTAAGATTTTTAAAGGATTCGCATTTTGAAGTTCTTGTGGCAACAAATGGTCGGGCCAATTCTGGTAGGCGACCGGTTTAGCGAATCGTTTAATTGCTTTTAAGCCAACGGATGTAAAGCGCGCATCGCTTGCAGCAGGATAAGGGCCACCATGGTGCATAGCGTTACAGACTTCAATGCCGGTTGGCACTCCGTTGTAAATTAAACGTCCAGCTTTTTCATTAATGACTTCAATTAATGACTGATAATTGGCTAAATCGTGGCCTTGCCCTAGAATGGTCACCGTTAGTTGGCCTTGAAGCGCGTTGGCAATTCGCTCAAAATCCGCTTGAGTTTTACAGGTCACAACCAGCGAATAAGGCCCGAAAACCTCTTCATGTAATAACGGTGTATCGAGGAATGCCTCGGCGCTGACTTTAGCTAAAATTGGACGCCCCATGACTTGCTGTGCATCTCTGTTGTCGGTCGATCGCGATATTTCCGCGACCCCACTCACCGCAAGGGTTTTCGTGACGGCGTTATCGAAGCTATTAGCAATGCCTTTGTGTAGCATAGGCGCAGACGATATGGCGTTAATTTCGTCAATAAAAGCGGATTCAAATACCTGAGCTTCCTGAGATTCCATTAAAATGATTAGGCCCGGTTTAGTACAAAATTGACCGACCCCAAGCGTTACCGATCCCGCCAACTGCTTAGCCAGTGCTTGGGGTTTCGATTTTAAAGCGTGCTCAAGAATAAATACCGGATTAGTACTGCCCATTTCAGCAAATACGGGAATGGGTTGCTCTCTTTTTTGTGCTAGATCCATTAAAGCACGACCGCCAGACAGCGAGCCGGTAAAGCCCACTGCTCGAGTTGATGGGTGTAACACCAATTGTTCACCCGGCTCAAACGATGAGCCATGAATCAGGCTAAAAATTCCTTCCGGAAGATTGCATTTTTTAATTGCTGCGGTAATAGCGTGCGCAACCAGTTCGCTGGTTCCGGCATGGGCTGCATGTGCTTTTACTACCACTGAATTGCCGGCAGCTAAAGCGGATGCAGTGTCGCCACCGGCTACTGAGAAGGCCAACGGAAAATTACTCGCCGAAAAAACGACTACCGGCCCAATCGGCCCTAACAGGCTCCGAATATCTGGCTTTGGTACCGGGTGGCGAGCAGTGTTTGCCGTATCAATAGTTGCTTCAACCCAAGATCCTTCCCTGATGTGTTGTGCAAAAAACCTTAGTTGACCGGTAGTTCTGCTGCGCTCACCAACAAGCCTGCTTTCAGGAAGGCCCGTTTCAAGCTGGGCTTGTTTGATGAGGGTTTCACCTAAGTTATCTATTTCTAATGCTATTTGATCTAGTAAACGTGCTCGATCATTTGGCGACAATTGCTTATAGTTTTTGAATCCACGCTCAGCCAACTTTAGCGCTTGATCAACTTCTGCTTTGCTGGCTTCGAAGTAACGTGTGGGTAGTTCTTCTTGAGTAACTGAACTAAAGCACTTGAATTCTTTTTTACTATGGGCGGTAAGTTGAAAACCAATGTGGTTTTTTCCAGTTAGTTGCATGACTATTTACCTTACTAGTTGACCCGCTATGATCAATAATCAACTGATGGCTATGTTTGCCAAATGTTCCATTGAGCCGAGTTTAACGGTTGGTTTTATCTTTGTGTCGATGGCTCCAGAGGCCCTGGTAGCATTGGGGTTATCCAGCTGACGGTCGATCCATGCGGTGTCGAGATTGGCATCCGTTCCGGGGATAACATCATGATAAATGCTTTCACCCACATGAAGTAAAGCTTCAGCAGCGATTCCCGCATCGGCCACGCATTGTTTTATGGCGATAAAGTTTTTAGGATCGGGCTTGTATGAGCCAACATCTTGCGCGGTTACAACCCCATCAAAAACAATACCGAGTTTCTCGTTCGTTTTCTGGAATGTGTTGCGATCGACATTGGAAAGAATGAAAAGTTGGTAATGACGGGATAATTTTTTTAAAGCCTCAACAGTGTCAGGAAAGACTGGCCAGTCGCCCACGGAATGACCAAACGCTATAGCGTCGTTTTCAGTGCTTTGGCACTGTAGTGAACGAGCTATTCGTTGATGTACTTTCATTAAGATCTTTGGGTAAATCTCCGCAGGCGTTTCAGCTTGAACGGCTCGCTCGTGTTGACCAAATAGTTCAATCAGCTTTGTATTGCTGACTTGTAGGTTTTGCTGTTTGGCCCACGCTTGGAGTTGCGTCAAAATACCCGTTTCCCAATCGATCAGGGTGCCATAACAATCAAACGACATTGCTTTATATTTTGAAAAATTCACTCTATTTACCTTGCAGTTCTTGGCGAGTAGATTCTCGAAAGTGTGATCCCAACTAAAACACTTCATCAGGATCAACGATACCTTCTACGGCAGCCCCTTGCTCAAAACGAGTAATGTTTTTTGCGACGATAGTTGCTGCGGGTCCTGGCAGTGTGGCTGCTGCTATGTGTGGTGTGATAATTGCTCTGGGGTGTGACCAAGCCCAATGATTGGTCGGTAGTGGTTCTTTGTCGAATACATCCAACCACACCCGATCAATGTGCTTTTCATTTAAAAGCTCATAAACGGCTTGCTCTGAAAGAATGGCCCCGCGCGCAACATTAAGGATCGATGCACCGCGAGGAAGATTCTTCAACATCTCTCGGTCAAGAATTCTCTGGGTATGTTTGTTTAGCGGCGTTATAATTACCAAGATTTCGGTACGTGCTAAAAACGCGGCTAACCCATCCTTACCTTCATAACAAGGTATTTGTTCAAGTGGCTCGGTTCCGGGTGCTCCCCAGGCTGCCAAGTTGAAACCATAAGAAGTAAGCGAGCTGATGCAGCTTTGTGCCAACTGACCAAGACCCATGATACCGATAGCACGGTTGTTCGGCTGAACTTGGGCGATTGGGCTCCATACGCCTAGTTTTTGATACTCCAGGTAGTCGATAAAATTGCGATGAAACGATAGAACGCCCATCGATACAAATTCGGCCATTCCAATGTTTAGCGTTGGATCAACTAGACGAACCAGTGGCACATGCTTAGGGAAGCCGGGGTCTTCCAGTAGTTGATCGACTCCGGCTCCAACAGAAAAAATTGCCTTCAAGTTGGTGGCTTTTTCTAACGTGCCATGGGGTAACTTCCATGCGATCAAATAATCGCCTTCCGTCATGTCGCCCCAGTCTGGCCAATGTCTTATCTCAGCATCAGGGTGCTCGTTCAACAAATGCGTTGTCCACTGGTCTTCGAAGCCTTCGGCCTCAAGAAGAACGACTATCGATGGTTCAGTTTGATGGTGCGTAGATTTGCACATTCTCACTCTCTTTGAATCTGGCTTTTCCATGTATCTGGTGTGTCGCCGCTTTCAACTCATCAGTGCCATTATTTGAGAGAAGTTTGATCCGCGGCAGCGGAAGGTCTACATCACTTCTATTAGCCCTCGCACTTGTTTTTAATATAAATCACACCAATCGGCGGTTTTGTGCTGAAAAGGCACTTTTACATTCTATAAAGACGATCTTTTTTGATGAGTAAGAAAATGCATTAAAAAATAAGTGAGAATAAAGATGCTTAGTACCAAGCAAACGAATATTCACTAAAAGCAAGCTGAAGCAGCTCATTGATAAGCCGAAAACATAGTGGATATAACGGATATTAATGTCTTACAACATAAAGACGGTAACGCCAACCTGGGAGAGTTATTTATGCCACATTTCGTAATTCATTGTTCTGAGAGTGTTCTACTCGTTCACAACGAAGATAGCATTAATGAGCAAGTTCATAGTGTTGCAAATTCTTCTGGCTTATTTAATGAAAGCCAGATTAAGGTAAGAGTAATGCCTTTTAAAACTTACACCGTAGGCAATAAGAAAGCGGACTTTATTCATGTGTTCTCGGACATCATGGAGGGCCGAACGACGGAGGCAAAGGCGAACTTATCAAAAGAGATAGTGGAAAAGCTAACGGTAATGTTTCCTGATATTTCTAATATAGCCGTTAATGTTAGGGATTTTGAAAAGGCCACTTTTTGTACGAACAGTACCGCTTAAAATATGCTCAATTATTCAATTTAGTCGCCCAATTCATCCACAATGAAATCTATAAAATGACGTACCCGTGAGCTCATGTGCTTGCGACTGGGGTAGACCAGATACACACCGATTTCCAGGCTGGGCAGTTCTGGAAAGAGTTCAACCAAAGCGCCGCTTTCCAGCTCGTCGTTAAGGTTAAAGGATGGCATGCGCATGATACCCAAACCGGCGACACACATGGCTAGCTCCATTTGTGGGCTGTTAGATAACAATCGGTTTCGGGTTTTGATTTCTACCGTGCTGCCATCGTTAAGTTCATAAGGCCAAATCTCGGGTTGTTTTAAATAACGATAGCAAATGGTTTGGTGATGGATAAGATCTTGAGGTGTTGTTGGTCGGCCGTATTGCTCAAAATATTTCGGAGCGGCCAAGGTCAGTGCGCGGCCGCTGGTGAGTTTGCGGCTGATCAGGCTGGAGTCGGTGAGGGTTTTTGACGCACGTATGAGCACATCCCAACCCTCGGCAATAGGATCAACCATGCGATCGTTTAAATCTAAATCGATATTCACTTTGGGGTATTGCGCCATGAACTGAGCCAACTTAGGGCGTAGGCGCGATAAACCAAAACTCACCGGACAATTGATTCTCAAGGTGCCCTGGGGTTCTTGTTGATGACCGGTGAGCGTGGCCTCGGCAGCGGTGGCGTTATCGATGAGGTTTTGGCATTGCTGGTAATACAGCGCGCCTTCGGGTGTGAGGCTTATGGAACGAGTGGTTCGATTCAGCAAGCGTACCCCTAAGCGCGATTCCAGTTTATTGATGGCTTTACTGACATATGAGGTGGAATGCCCGCTGATTTCAGCGGCTTGGGTGAAACTGCCTGCACTGACCACCTGGGCGAAAGTTACCATTCCATCGAATAAATGTTCATCGAACTTCATGCGCTAGTTCCTGCTTGGGTGATGGCAGTATGCATTAATTGTTTCCTGTATGGAAACAATAACTTTTCAATTTGCATATTAATTCCTGTGGGTTGCTAATTTATGATATCTCCACACTTAGCGCGGAGATCAGCATGCAAACCATTACGGGAATTAATCACATCGGATTACGAGTACGAAATTTTGCAGTGGCGCGGGATTTTTATGCCCAGTTGGGTTTTAAGGCAGTGAGTGGCCCCATAGGGCCGGAACCCGTGGCCATTGTGGTGCATCCTTGCGGTATCAATATCAACTTCATTCTTAATGCGAATCAAGAAGGGCGCGAAAACGTCTTGATGGATGTACCAACCAAACATAGCGGTTATACCCATGTGGCTTTGGAAATTGACGATAAAGAAACGTTGCTTGCCCACTTAGCTGCACTGAATATTCCTTTAAGCGGTGGCCCTATGGCGCATGCAACAGGCACTTCATTTTTTATTCGTGATCCCGATAACAATGTGATTGAGTTCATCGAGTATCGTGGCTTGGAAGCACTTCAAGCTAATGCTTAATCGTGGCCTATGTACGCTTTATTTATTGGCGCTTTATTAAAGTGAGTTGAAGATAATGAATGTTTTAGCCTTTGCCGCCAGTAGCAGTTCGCAGTCGATCAACCAAAAACTCGCTCGTTTTGCAGCCGGTTTAGTTGACGATGCCCGCGTGGAATTACTCGATATTAACGACTACGAAATGCCTTTGTTCAGTGAAGATCGTGAGCAGCTGCTAGGCCAGCCCGAACCTGCCAAAGCGTTTTATCAAAAAATTGGCGCGGCCGATGCCATTATCATCGCGTTTGCCGAGCATAATGGTTCTTATACCGCTGCGTATAAAAACCTATTCGATTGGACATCACGTATCGGTATGAAGGTGTACCAAAATAAACCGGTTGTGGCTTTATCGACATCACCAGGTGCTGGTGGCGCTGCCAGTGTATTAGCCACAGCGAAACATTCGGCACCTTTTTTTGGAATGGATATCGTTGGTTCTGCTTCGTTACCGAATTTCTATGACCACTTTGATGCGGAGCAAGGAACATTTCATAGTGCCGAGGCACAAGCGTTAATCAAGCAAGCTGTGAATGGTTTAAAGGCATCATCAAAAACCAGGCTTTGATCCCTCAAAGCCTGGTTTGTCATGGGGTGGTTTACTCTTTAACGAGAGGCAATCTTACTGCTTTCTTGATCGATACCTCTTAAGAAGTGGCGCATTTTTTCAGCAATGAAATCGCCTTCTTCTTCTAATGCGAAGTGACCTGTATCTAAGAGATTAAAATCGATGGCTTTGACATCGCGGCGATAAGCCTCAGCACCGTTCACGGGGAAGAAGGCGTCGTTTTTGCCCCAGACCAATAACATGGGTGGTTGGGTCTCGCGCAGGTATTGTTGCCATGCGGGATAATGCTGTAGGTTATTTTTATAGTCGTAGAACAAATCTAACTGAGCCCGATGTTGACCGGGGCGGGCGAATTTTAAGATATCTAAATTCCAGTTGTCGGGCAGTATATTTTCAGGCTCGCGAGTACCGTGGGTGTATTGCCATTTCAAGCCTGCATCCGAAAACAAAGCAGCGGCAATGTCTTTTTCAATTTGCGGGTTTTCTTTATCTTCCCAGTATTTCATGATGGGGGCCCAACCCTCAGGCGATAAACCCTCGGCGTAGGCATTACCATTCATCACCACAAAACCTTGCACTTTTTCGGGGTGTTTTAAGGCCACACGAAAGCCCACCGGTGCGCCGTAGTCTTGAATCATGAGAACGTAACGATTGACTTGGCGTTGAATTAAAAACTGGTCCACCACCTCGGCCAGATGATCGAAGCTGTATTCAAAATGATCGGGGCTAGGGAAGCTGCTATCGCCAAAGCCTGGGTAATCGGGGGCGATTAAATAAAACTCGTCGCCCAGCTCGGCCAGTAGCTTTCGGTACATATGGGATGAGGTGGGGAATCCATGTAGCAATACCACCGCAGGCTTCGACGGGTTGCCCGCTTCACGGTAAAAAATATCTAAATCACCGACCTTTTCGGTGCCGTAGCGAACTCGGTATTGCTGTTCTTGTTGCATCGTTTGTGTGTGTTGATGCTGCATGGAAGGCTCGGCCAATAAGGCCGGGCTGTTCAATGTGCCCCAAAGGGCAAAGGCCAATGCGCTGAAGATGGTTTTATTGATACTGCCCATGAGTGTTATTCCTTTGTTTTGATGTTTATTGATGCTGTTTATTAGTTACGGCCGGCCATAACGCCACCGTCCACATCCCATACCGCACCGGTAATCCAGGAGGCTTCGTCGGAAAGTAAGAAATCGATGGTGGCAGCTACATCATCGACCTGACCGATACGCCCGATGGGATGCAAACCATTAAAGGCACTGAGCGCTTGGGGAATTTCCGGTTCGTCGATAAAGGCTTTGAAGATGGTGGTTTGCACCACCGCTGGAGACACGGCATTCACACGAATCTGATGATCGGCCAGTTCCATGGCCAGGTGTTGGGTAAGGGCATGTAAGCCAGCTTTGGCCATGGAATAAGCCGACGACGGCGTGGCTTTAATGGCTTGCTTAGCCCACATAGAGCCAATGTTCACAATGCTGCCGCCGCCATGGTTTTTCATATTTCGTGCGACTGCTTGAGTAATAAAAAACACCGATTCGTTTAAGCGATGTTGAATTTGATAATCCTCAGCCTTGTGGTCTAAAAACTGAATGGGTTTGAAATAACCCACGGCGTTGAGCTGGTAAGTAATGGCATGGTCCAAGCCATCAATAGTTTTGATCACTTGATCGACATCGGCAGAGTTTTGTAAATCGGCACTAATCGTGCTGACGCGTACTGGATGCTGCGACACGATGGTATCTCGGGCCTGTTGCAATGCCTGCTCGTCGCGGGCCACCAGGATTAAATCGACACCGCGTTGCGCTAAACGTTGTGCGGTGGCAAAAGCCATGCCTTTGGAGCCGCCGATGAGTAATGCTGTGGATTGAGTGGTCATTTCATTATTCCATAATGCAGCTATCTACTAATAGATAGATAGCTAGTTTCAAAAAATAGGTGCCGTATGCACCTGGAGTTATAAATCTATCTACTTATAGGTAGATAAAACTTGCCAATAAAAAGGCGATGTAATCGCCTCTTTCTAATAGGGTCGATAACTTGGCTGGGCTCAACCGTTATTCAGTATACGCCTTGCCAATTTGCTGCATAAGTGTGTTCATCACGCGTTCTAAATAAGCACTACAGCCGTGAGCACGAGCGATTAACATGCCGCCTTCCAGTGTTGAAAGCAGTAACGATGCCGTACCTTCGATATCGATACCGCTGTGAATACGGCCTTGCTCTTGGCCCAGAACCAGTGCTTTAGCTAACCATGCTTCCACCTGTTGGAAGAACTCTTGTAAGCGCAGGTTGGCTTGCTCTGGCAATGCCAGTAGATCGCTGGCCAGCATGCCGCACATGCAGAATTTACCTTGGCTTAGGGTATCGATATACACCTGAGCCAGTGCATTGATTCTGCCGATCGCCTCGGTGTGTGTGCCATCGATTTGCTTTAATAACTCAGCAAAGCGCACTCCGTGCCGCTCCACCAAACGCAAAGCTAAGTCTTGCTTGGTGGGAAAGTAATAATGGATGGTGGAGGTTTTGACACCCACCTCATCCTGCAAGGCTTTGTAGCTAAAAGCATTAAAGCCGTGCAGCTGGGTGAGGCGTTCGGCCACATCCAAAATTTTATGTGCGGTGGCGTTGAGTTCGTTCATTCAAAGGTTGTCTATCTATCGATAGGTTGAATAATAGAGGTACCTGCATGGAAAGTCAACCTCTATCTATCAGAAGGTAGATAAGAAGTATTCTTTACTCCGCACCTTCATTGCCGTGGATACGGGTGCATACGGTATGAATTCGGCCCGCAGGCACTTTGAATTGCTCGCGTAAATAGGCTTTTAGCGACTCGGGGTAGTCCTGGGTTTCCAGCGCTTCGGACATGCAGTTCAGCCATTGATCGCGCTCGGCCGATTGGATATTTAAATGCGCATGGACTTTAGGAATGGCGATGGGCCCGTATTTTTCGCGGAATAAACGCGGTCCGCCCATCCAGCCACACAGAAAGCGAGCCAACTTATCGCGGGACTCGGTTTCGTCGGGGTGCCAGCGGTGGATTTTTTCATACTCGGGCTTGCTGCCCATGATGTCGTAGAAACGATCCACTAAATGACGAATACCTTCCACGCCACCGGCCGATTGAAAGGTGGTGTCGTCTTGGCCGTAGGGCGGAATGGCTGAATCTTGCTTGGCAGCAGGCGGTGGTGTGGTTTGGCTTTCGGTCATGGCTAAGCACTCGTGCAGGGCAATGTTGGACACTGCCCATAGGTGGGGAGAGAAAACAACAGCTTAGCAATCATGATGGTGGCGATCTTGCGCCACATCAATGTTGTTTCCAGAGCCGCCTTATAAAGACGACTGAATGTTCTGACCAATCGCTGCATCCATCGTTAAGTCGTCGGCGATTAACTGCTGAATCAGTGGCCGCGCCAAGGCTCGTTGGCGGTAATCACACAGCTGTTGGTAAGGCTCAAGGTTTAATTGCGCACGATCGGATAGCACAAAAAACCAAGTCAAATAGGCATCGGCGGCCGAGAAAGTATCACCCAATAAAAAGGGTCGATCGGATAAGTGTTGATCTAGCAGGGCCAAGCGGGGCGGTGCTAAATCGCGAATCTTTGCTTTTACCGGATCGGTGGCTTCTTGATAAAAAACGATACGGAAAATCTGCTTGTGTAATTCGGTGGCACAGAAATTTAACCAGCGAAGTAATTGGAAATATTCTGTATGATCCACATCGCGTTTAAAGTCTGTTTGCCTGGATTGATGCTGTAACCACATCAGTACCACTGCGGTTTCAGTGATGAATTCTCCGTTGGCGGTACGTAATGCCGAGACTTGCCCTAAAGGATGAATATCCAAATACGAAGGTGCGCTTTCCACACCATGACCCACCAACGTTTTGTTGAGCAAATTCAACGGCTGTAGTTGAATATCGACTCCGGCTTCGGCGGCACAAAACCGTGCCGCCAATGAACAGGTTAAAGGTGCGTGGTAGAGCAGCGCGGTTTGTGATTCAGACATCAGGCGGCCTCGTCGGCAAGGAATTGTTGCGTGTTAATGACTTGGGCGTAGCCAAAAGCCAAAGCCGACATATAAGCCGCGTGCACATCAGCGGCGGCCACGGTATGGCCGTTGAATTCTAGATCGCGCGTGGCGCAGGCATCGGCGATTACCGTGGTTTGGTATTCAAAATCTGCGGCCGCACGGGCCGTAGCATCGATGCACATATGGCTCATGGCACCCACGATGGTGACGGCTTGAATATTGTGTTCGTCCAGTACGGCTTTTAAAGCAGTCTCACGGAATGCGTTGGGGTAATGCTTCAGAACAACGGTTTCATTAGCCAGTGGTTGCAGGCTTTCGTGAATCTGTGCGCCTTCAGTATTAGGACTGAAAAAGGGTGGGTTTTCCTGCAAAAACTCATGGCGTACGTGAATCACTAAATCACCGCGCTGGCGGGCTTGCTGTAGCGCACTACGGGCGTTGGCGGTGGCCTCATTAATGCCCGCTAAAGGCCAGCGACCGTTGGGAAAGTAATCGTTTTGCAGATCGACCAAGATAAAAGCGTGTTGGCTCATGTTGAATGCTCGAAACTGTGGGGGAGAGCCATACTGTACTGAAAGCGTCCTTAGCGTAGAATTGTCGTATTCGACATTTTTCAGGCTCATTCCGCCATGAGTAATTCCACAACTGCCAAGCCCCAATCCATTAAAATTGCGCTCGTCGCCTACCCTGGTGCACGCGAAGCGGCGCTATCGGGCCTGGAAGATTTGTTTTACACGGCAAACTTTTTAGCTCAACGCGATGAACGTTATCGGCAGCACTTCGCTACACAGCGGATCGAGCAGGGTGAGGAGCTACTGTTTAAGGATGATACTCAAAGCACATTCGACGCCTTGCTACTACCGCCCAGCTTACAAAGCTTTCGTTTAACACCGGCTTTGGCGAGTTTTGTTGATGGTGTTAAAGCGCAACACGCAGGTGGTGCTTTGATTTGTTCTGTTTGTGCGGGGGCGTTTGTTTTAGCGGAAACGGGTTTATTAAATCAACGTCGTGCCACCACCCACTGGGACTTGGCTGAAATGTTCCAGCAACGTTATCCCGAAGTCATGCTCGACACCGATAAAATCCTCATCGACCACGGCGATATCATGACCGCCGGTGGCTTAACCGCCTGGATGGATTTAGGTTTAAACCTTATCGAGCGCTTCGCTGGCCCCAGTTTAATGCTGGCCGTGGCGCGTTATTTTCTCGTTGATCCCGCGGGGCGAGAACAGCGCCATTATCGTCGCTTTTCAGCCCCTATGCGCCACGGTGACGAGGCCATACTCAAAGCCCAACATTGGTTGCAACGTCACTATTCCGACAGCATTAGCGTGAGCCAAATGGCCGCACAAAGCACTTTAAGCGAACGCACCTTCTTGCGTCGCTTTCAACAAGCCACCGGCTATAAACCCTCCGAATACCTACAACAACTGCGTATCGATAACGCCAAAGAACAACTGGAACTCAGCACCACCACCGTCGATCACATCGCCTGGAATGTGGGCTATCAAGACAGCACTGCTTTTAGACGCACCTTCGCAAAGATTGTGGGATTAACGCCTACGGAGTTTAGAAAGCGCTTTGCTGTTGAAAGCATGAATCGGTAAGTTTATACATCGCTGAGCATCGCTAAAACTTTTGTTACCGTATTCAAATTTCGCCCCGTTCCCGAGCATCCCAAACAGGTCTCAATATTATTCGCTAGTTTCGAGCGCCCAATGCCTGATGGTGCATGCAGGTAAAACACTTTGCCGATGACTTGGTATTGCTCGTC
>JAKSCJ010000335.1 GCA_022360675.1 Lysobacterales bacterium | reverse complement strand
TGGAGCATAACCAAGAGTACTCACGGATTTGGCCCAATATTCGTGAGCGCAAAGAGCCACCAGCCGATGCCAACGACTACGCCGCCATGAGCGACAAACTCACGCGCTTCTTCAGTCCTAAACCGGGCCCAGGTGATTAATTCAGGCAATGAATTGAGTTACCGCCGCTAAGCGAAGGCCAAGCAGGCAATAAAAAAAGAGCGCTGGTCATTAACCAACGCTCTTTATGTATCGGCATCGTCTAACGCAAGTGTTTACGCCTACTTGGCTAACGGCATGCTTTAAGGACGTTTGGGCTGCTGAGGCATAGGGAATGGTGTGACTTTATTGCCGCCATCGGTATCGCGAATCGCACATTGGCCGCGCTCGCTAACCTGCTCCACCCGCACCACCGAGTGCATGGGCAAATGCAGAACCTCTACGTTTTCGAATTCTTCGCGCAAGCGCTCTTCGGTGGGGTCTACCACCATGCCCGCATCGGTGTCGAACACCAGCTCGCGAGCTTCAATAAAGCCATACAGATGGCTAGAAGACACCTGCTTACAATACAGCTCGTAGATTCGATTATTTTGGTGAAAAGCCAATTTATAAAGATGTTTGCTCATCAGTAACGAAAACTCTGTAAGCGTTCGCGCAAAACGCTGCGTAAAACCAAGGCGATAATAAAGCCGCTTAAAAAACCGGTGACATGAACCTGCCACGCCACCCCACCATTCACAGGGCTGTACAGGGTATAGATTAGTTGCAGTAAAAACCAGCTGCCA
Source organism: Lysobacterales bacterium (assembly GCA_022360675.1). Classification (GTDB taxonomy): domain Bacteria; phylum Pseudomonadota; class Gammaproteobacteria; order Xanthomonadales; family Wenzhouxiangellaceae; genus JAKSCJ01. The sequence goes on along the minus strand of JAKSCJ010000335.1, from coordinate 2,335 downwards.
ATCACTAACAAAGCCGGCACCTGAGCGAACTGCACATAAAAGCCCAGCGGAATATACAAACCTAAGCGTTTGTGCGGAAACAAACCCAAATAACAGCCAATCACCGCCGATACGCCCGCGCTGGCGCCGATGATGGGCGTTGTGGATTGTTGGGTTTCCAGCACCAAAATCAGATTCGATAAACCACCCAGCACAAAAAACGCTAACAATAAAATCCAACGCCCCACGTAACGCTCTAAGGGCATACCAAAGACCCACAAATAGGCCATATTGCCCAACAAATGCAACCAGCTGATATGCAGCAATAAGGTACTGAACAGCGTTAATACATCCAGACTTAGCCAATACTGCCAACCAGCATCGAGCACCTGCACCAAGCTAGTGGGTACCAGGCCCCACAGATGCACCACACGGGTTTGGTCCAGCTCGCCAATAAAGCTGAGATAGGCCGTCACCAAAGTATTAATCAGCACTAATACCAACGACAGCCAAGGCCAGTTTGGGCGTGGTCTGCCTTCATCCAAATTCAGGACAACGGACATCGAGGGTTATTGCTCCCGTTCAATAAAACAGCAAAGGTGAAAGATCGAGCACCAAAGCGTGCAATAGAAACGGCGCCCTGAGGCGCCGTCGCTATAGCGTTATCGTTGGAATAAATGGCCCAATCAGCGTTTATCCCAATAAAAAACATAGCTCTGATAGTTTAATACTAAAGCATCGCGGCGTATGCCCTGCAATAAGACACCATCTGCAATACTTTCGCCCTCGTGGATGCGGTTAGAACCTGCCACCACAAAGCGTTTATCGGGGTCTTCATCGTAAACCCGGATTCGGATATCGATCTCGGGTAAAGACGAGCGAACATTGGCGGGCAGTTCGTAATAACTAATCACGCCGAGTTCCGGTGCTTCGTCCTCATCATTGCTGCCCTCGGGCTCACCGATGGTGACTGCCGGGCTGAGTTGTTTGGCCACCGCAGCGGTTTGCTTTGTGCTGCTGGGTGTGGCCGACGGCTTGCTGGCTCTGGCGGCCGGGCCCACTGCGCGGCCCGCCTCTCCTGCTTCTTCAGCCAGGGCATCTAAATCTTCACTGCCCGGCAGGCGGTTTAAGGTCCCAGCATTGGCCGCTGCTGGGTTAGCGGTAAAGCCTACACCTAATTCATCGGTACCCGGATACTCTTCCAATTCGCCACGTTCTTCAGCGGCAATTTGACGGATAAACTCACGGTATTCGTCCGAGGCTTCGGAATTTTCCAAAACATCGCGCAAAATGGCTTTAGCCACACCGTTATCGACACCGTCGACCAATTCATCGTCTTCGGGATCTAACTGCGCACGATACAATTGCTCGGCAATGTAGGAGGCATCGTCCTCCAGCGCATATTGCTCGGGATCGGGTAAATCGTTATAGCCGTAATCGGGAATTTCTTCGGGTACCTCAGCGGCATCCGTTAAACGGCGCACCGGTTCTTTCCGCACGGGTTCGGGCTTTGGTGTGGTTTTCGGCGCTACGGGTTCAGCATCGGCCACTGGAGCTTCGGCCATCGCCCCGACCGGTTCGGCTTCAGAAAAGCGCTCCCACGGTTTACCCAGCACCACCGAAATTATAATTGCCACCAGCAATACCGGAATGAGCCACGAGCGTTTTTTCTGCGCTTGGGGAATGGTTTGTCGTAAGCCTTCTTCCAAGCCTGGTGCAGTCCCTAAATGACGTTGGTTCGCCGACTTCCGTAGCGCGTCCAGCAGTAATGACACTTACCATTCCTCCAATAATTGCGGCTCGTTAATCGCCTCTGCGATCAAATACAAACGGGTGGCCGACCCAACAATGCCATCGGCATGCAAGCCGTGGCGTTGTTGAAATGCCTTCACCCAAAATTCCAAACTGGGATCAAAGCGTTCATCGATGGGGCCGGCGTAGGGCAAACTCTCAATTCCCGCCGCCATCGATTTTAAGCGATAAATCTCGCCATGGCTTTCGCCCACTTTTAAGGTCGCTTGACGCCCTGGAGCCACCGCTAAGTAAACACCCAGCCAATGCTCGTCGACCACCTCACGCGACACGGTATGCGTTTGCACGCCATCAAAAAGTAAAGCATGTTGCTCATCAAGGCCCAGCAATAGCAGCTGCGGTGCGCCTTCGAGCTGGAGTAACACCGGTAGATTCAAGCGCTGCAAACGCCGCCAGGTTCCACTTTGGCGCAAACACACAAACGCATCGGCATGGCCTTGGCTGCAGGCTGCTTGTAACTGGGCGGGCTCTGCACGCCATAAGGCACCGTAACGTTGCCAAATTCCTGCATCATTACTGGTTTGCGGTAAGGGCGTGAGTGAGG
>JAKSCJ010000352.1 GCA_022360675.1 Lysobacterales bacterium | reverse complement strand
ATGCCGATGGCAGCAGCGCCGAACAATGCTTGAACGGTTTACGCTGCATTGGCTGGTTTTTGTATCGCCAAGACGGTATGGCCAGTATGCAACTCGATAGCCCAACACAAACGGTGCAAGTACGTATCGAGCCCACCCTCGAGAAGACGGCATTCCAGGGCCAAGTTCAAGTTCAGCTTCCCGCGCCCGAGTTTGGTGCCCATGCCACCCACTGGCAAGGTAAGGCCAAAGCGCAACTCATCGAGATCAACACCCAAGCGGCCAATATCGAAGCAGTGGCCGTCAGTATGGGTAACCCCCACGCGGTGTCTTTTGTTGCCGAACCTCGCCAAGCCCGTGCACGACATGGGGTGTCAATAAGCACCCACAGCCAGTTCTGTCAGGGCGTTAATGCCGGCTTTGCCACCATGGAAGCTGACAACCAAATGTTCTTAGCGGTCTTTGAGCGCGGCTCGGGCCCTACGCATGCTTGCGGTAGCGGTGCCTGTGCTGCCGCTGTAGCGGCCGTGAAACAAGGTTTAGCACAATCGCCTGTGCGCGTACGACAGCCCGGCGGCAGCGTTGTGGTAGATTGGCAAGGTGAAGCTTATCCGGTGCTCATGACAGGCCCGGCAGTATTGGTTTTTAGTGGTGAATTTGTCGATGACACAAACGGCGAAACAACAAGCAATTGATCCCCAAAGAGAAGCGGAAATTGCCGCTTACCTAAAAGAGCACCCGCACTTTTTACAACGTCATCCTGAGTTGCTCGAAACTTTGTTACCCCCCGAGCACGAATCGGGCGCGGCCTCTTTGAGCTTTTATCAATTACGTCACAGCCGCGAGCACATACAAAAGCTCGAGCAGCAGTTAAATCGACTCATTGCTGTGGCCAAAGATAACGAGCAACTACTCAGTCGCATGCATCAGCTCATGTTGGATTTAAATAATGCCAACAATCCCGACGATTTCATGCAACGTTTAGAGTTGTTGCTGAAAGAGCGTTTTGGCGTTAATCATTTCACCTTAATTTTGCACGACAACATTCTGCCCGCACTCAGCAATCCGCATATTCGTCGCCCCGCCGCCGATCGCAGCGGTGTGTTAAACGATATCGTGCAACAAGGTTTAGCCATTTCAGGGCGTTTAACTCAAAACAAATCCAGTGCTTTATTCGGTGCCGAGGTGGAAGTTCATTCAGCAGCCATCGCACCTATCGAAGGCTTTGGCATGTTGGCCGTGGCCAGTGATGAGGTCGATCGCTTTGCGCCCGATGCCAGCGTCATGTTTTTAAGCCTGGTCGGTGCCAGCTTAAAGCACTACCTCAACAACACTGCCCAGTAAACACATCATGGCCACGGTTCACGAACAGCCCATCGAACACTT
>JAKSCJ010000156.1 GCA_022360675.1 Lysobacterales bacterium | reverse complement strand
CAGCACCGGCTCCCGGCTCTTGCCCCTCGGCGAAGCCTTGGCATTGCATGCGCGCAGTCACCTGATAGGCCGTGCCACCGTCGCTGGGGTTGGTTTTAAGCTCCCGCGGGGTCAGATTCAATTCAACCTTGGCTTGTACGCGTTGATCTGGCGGAATGACTTCTTTTAACGACACCTCCAAATGCGAGACCTGGGTGTGACGCATCGCGAAGGATTCCAGCAAATTCATGGTGTTTTTAGTTTCGTTCATGGGAAATGAGATGGCGTTGGCGATGAATCGCTTCAAGACTTAACGCAAGAAAAAACTCCATCATCTTAAGGATGATGGAGTTTTCTAAAAAGTGGCGGACCCCAAAATAGAATCGCCCCTTGTTTTAGCGAGCCACAACCGCACTAGGGCAATTGTGGCTCGCTACCACTAAAAGCCCAAATCAGGGGAGTTCGTGGTACTGGTTAGTGAGCCACAGCGGCAGCTGGTTGCTGTAGGCGGGGCTCAAGAACACACCACTACGGCCCCCTGGAATGACCTCCAAACGCTGGCCGCCTTCACCCATTTCCGATACCGCACGACGCGCAGGGCCTGCACTGAACATGAATTCGTTCAGGCCATCGGCACGTGAGCTATGACGTGAGGCATCCACCGCTTCGTAACCACCACCACGGGCCACGCCGGGCAATGCGGCATCCAAGCTGGTGAAACCACCACCATTGGGCACGTTGAAGGGATCGATACCCAGCGGGTGATCGAACACAATACGGTGCAAACGACCCCAGCGGTAATCGCCCAAGTCTTCAGAATTACCAAAGGCTGGCGCAAACTCGTCGGAAGCCAGTAAATCCAGCGCTTGCACCATGCTTTGCAGAATGATCACATCACGCGCTGTGTTAGCGTCGGGAGCGTTGGGTACATTGAAGAATGGAATACCAGAAGCGCCCACACCTTGGGTTTGCTCGTAGTTACGCAGTTGGAAAGCTAAGGCATCCCAGGCTTCGCGGCTATCGGGTAAGAAATCACCCAAGCCAATACCGCTCAACACGCCGTCGACCGTGTTGTTCAGCATTTGTGCACGCCATGCAGAGTACAGGGTTGCCGCCACACTGTGATCGATTTCAACCATGGTGGGCTCGGGTAGGTTTAGTGGATCATCACCCGCATCAAAGCCGGCCTGGATACCGGTAGGGGTACTGAAGTCCCATGCGCCTAAACGCAAAGCCACTTCAAATAAGCGTGAGTCGGCGGCAAAAGCAGCCAAACCGGGCCATGCATCGGGTTCTACCGCATTGGCAAAGGCATTAACAATAAACGGTGCCAGCTCTTCCGCATCGCGGAGTTGGTTATTGGCTTGCAAATCGATCATGTCTTGCAGGTTCACGCTACCGCGCTGTAACAAGGCTTGCAGTTCACGATCGATACGACCCATGCGATACGAAGAGTAAGACTGATTCAGATAATACAAACCACCGCCCGGACGCACTTGATTTAAGGCATTGTTATCTAAAGTGGTACCGATGGGATCGTTATTGGCGTTGGCCAAATAACCCTGAGCCGGATTAACGGCTTTAGGCATTTCATCCCAAGTGAGGATTTCGTACGGCAGAATTTGCTGCGGTTGTGGGTTACGCACGCCCAACCACTCGTGGTTCAGCTGACCGGTGCCATCACGAATTAACCAGGGCGGAACCCCACCTGCAGGCATCATATCGTCTTGTAAGTCGGCACGAATGGGCATTTCACCGGTCACAAAGTGAGCGATATTGCCATCGTTATCGGCATACATGAAGTTTTGCGAACCCACATCGAAGAGCTGCAGAGCGTCTTCGAATTCTGCCAGATTACTGGCGCGATTGATTTCCAGGAAAGAAACAATCTCAAAGGTCGGGCCCCAACCCGCGTACTGCACACTTAAGCCGGTATCGCCATCCACTTGCACAATGGGGCCATTATTACGACGCGGCACGATAAAGGTGACGCCGCCAGCATCTAAACCCACATTGGCGCGGGTCACATTGCCGATTTCGCCGTCCACCGAGTTCACAAAGTAGCTTTGGAACACCGTGCGTAAACGCTCGGGTTGGCCCTGGAACACTGTGTGTGTAGGCTGACCCAAATTGTTGGTCAGCAATTGTTCTTGGTAAACGTCGGTGACGTCCATGGGGTTGGTGGTGGTGCCCCAGCAGAAGTTATCGGTACAACCCTGCACAATGCCCGGAATACCCGAGAAACCCACACCACCAGCGCTATAACCACCCTCGCCGGTAACCGTGATGCGCTCTTCGATAAACACCGAAGGGCTGCCCAAGCTTAAGTGCGGATCATTGGCAAATAAGGCTTCACCGTTTTCGGTGTGCTCGCCACTCACCACCCAGGCATTGGAGCCGGTGCCTTCTTTTGAAGAATCCAGCGCGGTTTCAAACAGCGGAATATCTTGAATTTGCTCGCGCCAGCGCATGGCCATGGCCACCGCTTCGGCGTTGACTTCGCCCAGCTCGTAATCCAAAACGATATCGGTCACGCCCTTATCGTTTTGTGCTGTGGCAGTGCCCTCACTAGCGCCCGCACCACCGATACTGCTCAGGAAACCGGGTACGGTGACTCGATCGTCGGGCGGTTGAATCCGGGTGGTGTCTTCGGTGAACAGCGCGCCACCATTAAAACCGCCGATTTCGCCCGCTTGTTGGTAGGCCAGCGCTTGAATGGTGAGATCGATGTCGTTGAGATCAAACGACAACTGGAAGGCCAGGATTTTACCGATGGCCAAGCTGTCCACCGGGTTCCACGGATCGGCGCTGAGTAATTCCAGCGCATCGTATTCCGGAGGCAAGGTGTTGGTACCCATCCAGGCATTCACACCGTCGGAATAGGCTTTCAGCATGCCGCGGGTACGGTCATCCAAAGCGACCCAGGTGGCCCAGGCGGCGCGGCGTAAACCTAAGGTGCGTAGTTGAATATCGTTGGGTAGAGCTGCTTGGCCCACCAACTCAGCCACCCGGCCACTGGCCACGCGACGGTTGAAATCCATTTGGAAGAAGCGGTCGTCGGCGTGCAGATAACCCTGCACCCAACTCACCGCCAGCTCGTTGGTGCCGGTGATATCTGGATTATTGAAGGCATCACGACTAATCGAGACTTCGCCGTAAGGCGTATTCATCGTCGTGTCAGACACTTGTGCCATCAGTGGAGTACTGAGCAACGCGCCCAGCAAGAGAGAACAGCGAATCGTTTGGCGAATTCGACGCATCGGAAGTTTGGCCTCCTCGTCCCGAAATTATTATTGAAATGGAAGCGAAGTCATGGCAATTGGATGCAGTTCCGAGAAATACGGCACTACCTCTATTTGCCGTCATGGCATTCCTTGCACTGAGCCCCGCGGTCAGGGCCAGCGAAATGACGCAAAAGAAAGCAATGATGTCGATACCGACCCGAACCTCCTGTTCGGCGCTGATCGAAATGGTGAGCTTCAGCTTGGCCGTGTTGCCGCGCTGGTAGCACCCCTTTGAAATTCATCACCATTCTGTAGCGTATTGTCCGATTATGTCACGGCTGGCGCGCCCCCGCCAATGGCCCAACGAGCCAACGCAAAAACGCCTCTCTTGGTGGCCTGGCAAGCCAACACCACATTAGCGCTCACGCATGCACGGCCGCATTCAATATCAACCTGGCAATCGTCAGGCCGCTCCTTGCACCTGGGCTCCCGGGGTGTGTTGCAAGCTTTGGATGCAGTCGTCCCACAAGCGTGCCAAGTGATGCAAATAGCGTTCTTGTTGATAAAACGCGGCTACACCGCCCTGGCTGCATTGATCCAAATGCATCAGGGCTTGCCAATTGGCGACATCGCGTTGTTGCATTAACTGCTGCCCATTCACCGCATTGGCATCAACCATTTGATACGAGGCCCCGCCGCTTTGCACCATCGCTAAAGGCGTAGGCAACCACAGCACCGGGCCTTGGCTCTCGGCCAGCAATAAGCTGCCATGTTCAAAGACGGCACTCATTCGATGGTTCAGTAAATTGGCACTGCCATCGTCTTCGGCCCCAGAAAAGCTCTGGCAGATCAGGCTGCCGTGCACCGCGTGATCGGCATCATCCGTCAGGCAAATATCCACATTTTGAAACCAATGAGCCGCGCCAGATTGTGCCGTAGAAACTCGAGCCTGGCTTAGGTCACCATGAGCTCGCCCCAGTAAATCTAACGCTGAATACAAGGTGCGTAAATTAGCTTCCAGCGTAAAATGCCAACAAGGTGCACGACTGCGGGTTTGCGCTATGGTGTTTAAAAACGATTGCGCCGCGGGTAAATCGGCAAAGTGAGCATTCACATGAAATTGAGTGCGATGTTGTTTCGCCAAAGCCAGTGCTTCATCCACCATCGCGGCCGACAACGGATGCTCGGCAATCACCGCAATGCCACGCTGCAATAAGGCTTTTGTTATCGATAAACCCGCAGCACCAGCCACGGCCACACAAGCCAGATCGATAGCGCCTAAGGGAATCTCACTCACCTCACACCAATGGGGAACGCCGTATTGATGCGCATACGCGCGCGAGCGTTGACTACCGCGCGACAGCACGCCTGCCAAGCGCAAATTCGAGCGCCGCTGCGCCATTGTTAGTGCCCGCAAATAAGTAGCACCATAGTTGGTACCACACACTAAAACTCGCCGTGTTCCGTACATAACAACCTCCAGCCACGTTCAAATAATCACCAAGCCATTGTTTGCACCAGCACACGCTTTTAAGCGATGGGATGAGGTTCGGGATTGACCGCGCGTCCTTGCAATGCGCGGCGTAAGCGCGGGTTATCGACTCGCTTAAACTGCTCGCCAAAGTGGATGGGTTGAATGTGATGACCCACCGCACGAGCCACACGAAATGGGCTTAAGGCCACATCGGGCGCGGTCACATCCACAATTGCTATTTCTACACCGCTGTCTTTTAGGCGTTCTTTTAATTGTTGCTCATGCACAATGGGGGGATACGGCCACTGCTTCGGTGATATTGCATGGCCCAATGGCTGACGCATGAAATCAAAGGCGGCCAGTTTGTCGTTACGTAAGTAGTAAGTCGCGTGGTCGTCCAGCTCGCGCACCTCGTGTACGGTTTGCGGAAAATGACTTTGGCTGCTCATTAAATGACATAAATAAGGTAATACATGGCCCTGTTCTAAGAGCGCTTTTTTCATCGCCACCTGAATATCACCATGGCACGATAAAGACACCGACACCGCCGGTGTTCGAATGCCATCGCCAATGCCTAAGCACACCACGGTGGGCACATGTAAACCCACGTCAAACAGATACAACTCCAGCTCAATGCCTTGGGCGTTGATGTGATCGATCAACAAGCGCATTTTGCCGTGGTACTGGCTATCGATCCGCAAACGCTGCGCCGGAAGTTGGGCGTACCACGTCAGCATCATGGCGTCGCGCTCGATGAGTTCAAAACAAGCGCGCAATGCTGCGTCTTCGTTGTTTTGTCCCGCCGCTAAACCATTGGAAGACACCTGAGTAAATTGCTCTTCATAAGTGCTTTCAAAATTAAAATAGCTCACCAAAGCGGGCACCCACACGGGCTTTTGTGAGCCTAACCACCGGCCTTTGGTCCAATGAATTTTTTGTTTCTCACGCCAAGGCGCAAAGGGAAAACCTTCGCTTTGGTACTGTTTTTTGCTGTAGAGCACCAACTTGGCCGGATCAAGATAATCGCCCTGCAATTGTTTACAGCTGGCATACTTCAAATAAGGTTTATGGAAACGCGCAGCCGAATAGCGCTCGATGGCCTCGCCCACCGCACTAATATGGGCCGAGATATCATCCAAACCTTTGCCAGACCCCACCTGCCCCATGCTGCGCGGGTCAAACTGACCAGCGGTGAAATTGGCCATATCAGCGCTGGCCGTACGGGGAAATTCAGGAATGCTGGGCAAATGCCCACGAAGGCTTTTAATCACCCCCACCTCGGCATCGACCCAACCAGCAAAGAGTTGGGTTAAGTCATCGAGCGAATGTAAATGATTTAGCGGATTTGCAGCAGACTCTGGTAACACCGCCGCTGCCGATAAAGCCACGGCAGGACGAACACCACTGCCAGCACCGGTTTCGACAGCGCTACGGCTAAAGCCACAAACCTCACACCAAGGCACCGGAATAATACGATGCAAGCTGGCCTCGCCTTTCACCAGATGATGCACCTGCACATGGCCATGCAAACGGCTGGCACTGAAACCCAATAACAACTTCAGCGCTTCGGTGCTCAATTGCTGCCCTGCGGTGTTGCTCATTGAACGCAAGACACTGCGCGAGCGGTGGGTTTCGCGGTTATTCAAGGCGGCATGGTTAAGTGTATGGCTTAATGCCGGATTCGCATCGGCACCCAAGCGGCGTAAGCGCAAACAGTTCCAACAAGGTTCACCCACGCCCCCCACAACGGGGCCAATCCAAGCGTTCAGCCCATCCATGCAGCCATACAAGGCACGTAATCCATGCTCATGGATAAAGTGTGCGCTGGCCTCAAGATAACTGGCCGCCTCCTCCGCTAAAGTCACCAGCACCAAGTCCCAGGCTCGTTCAAGCGCCGGTTCGGTGTCTTGCCACTGCAATTGCTGGGCATCGTTCAGTGATAAATCTGAAAAGCTAAGCTCACACCAAGGCGCAAGCTGTGTCACGTGTTGTTGTAGAGCATGGGCTCTAGAGCTTGCTTTGCTGCTTTGAAATCGTCCCTGTTGAAACAGTTGATCATCGACATTAATCGGTGCTGAATCCAAGCAATGAATACGCCCCACACCACTTAAGGCTAATTCTTCCACCGCCGTTTGAGCCCAGGGCTCAAGGCCAATCACCAATACCGAGCACTGGCTTAAATGGCGTTGATTGTGCGATTTTGGCCAAGAACGTAAAAAACGCTCATGACTTAACCAAGGGGGCGATCCTTCTGGAAACGCATCACAGTCTTCCACCAGGCCTTGCTGGCGCAGCACTTGAATGAGCTTTTCAATACTGGCGTCGGCGTATTGATCGAGTTGTTGGCAGATTTCAGCAAGATCAAACTGGCCATTGAGCAATGGCACAAGCTCTTGAATAAACACCAGCACATCGCGCCCGTGCAGGTGAAAAGTGCCTAAGTCGGAAGTCAACAACACGCCTTCTGGGTGCTGCGAGATGCTAGCGGCTGGTGTGAGCTGTAGTTTTGCCATGACCGTAATCCCTATCGTATAGCTGCCACAGATACCTTAAAAATGCTTTCGTGATATCACTGCTGGCTTGAGTGGTCCGGGCGGCAAGCAGCGACCCACCGCCCGGAGTGCTTTCAACAAATCATTTCAACAACAAACTAAAACCAATACGGTGGATGAGGAATAATGGTGTTCCCCGTTGCACACGGGCGTGGCGGCCCGTAGTCGCAAGTTCTACAGGTATCGCACTTATGCGTAGGATGAGCGCCATACGAACACGTCACACAACGCGGTGTTGGGCCCGGTTCACAAGGTGTGCAATGGAAACAGGTTTGGCAATAGCTGGTTTGACAGTAGTTCGTCGCACACAGCGGGTAAAAAGGTGGAGAACCACTACTACATAAGCACACAGGGCACGACGAGGCGCAGTAAAAGACCGGATCAGGAAATGCCGCACTAGCGCATTTGGCATACGGACTGCCATAAGGACTACAGTTACAAGCTGCGCAATAGCT
>JAKSCJ010000158.1 GCA_022360675.1 Lysobacterales bacterium | reverse complement strand
CGGTGATGATAATGGTTTCTTTGTTGGCCTTATCATTGCGCTCAATATCAGCTTTGGCGCGCACATAGATACGACCACGGCCAGTACGATAGGCCTGCACAATACCGGCGCGACCATTGATGATGCCGCCAGTGGGGAAGTCCGGCCCTGGAATAATCTCCATCAACTCATCGATTGTGATGTCGTTGTTGTCGATATAGGCCAGACATCCCTTCACAACCTCACTCAGATTGTGAGGCGGAATATTGGTGGCCATACCCACGGCAATACCGGAAGAACCGTTCACCAGCAAGTTGGGCACCTTGGTGGGCAAAACCGTGGGTTCGTGCTCGCTGCCGTCGTAGTTTTCGACGAAGTCCACGGTTTCTTTATCGAGATCGGCCATTAATTCGTGGGCCAAGCGCGTTAAACGCACCTCGGTATAACGCATGGCCGCCGCGCTATCGCCGTCCACCGAACCAAAGTTACCTTGGCCATCCACCAGCATGTAGCGCATGGAGAAATCCTGCGCCAAACGTACAATGGTGTCGTAAACCGCAGCATCACCATGAGGGTGATATTTACCGATTACGTCACCCACCACGCGGGCAGATTTTTTGTACGATTTATTCCAGTGGTTGCCTAACTCCTGCATGGCGAATAAAACACGCCGGTGCACCGGCTTGAGTCCATCCCGGACATCGGGCAGTGCTCGACCAACAATTACGCTCATGGCGTAATCCAGGTAGGACTGCTTCATTTCATCTTCGAGATTAATCGGTATAATTTCGCGGGCGATTTCTGCCATGCTGGATTCCTGACCGGCAACTCCCTGAACCCTCAGAGGTTTGGAGTCGCGCGCTGTTTACGCTTATGCAGAATTTAGCTTCCGCTATCGGAAAGCATTTTGAACTCTCATAAACTAACAGCTTGATTTAATAACGCTTTTTACACCGCAAACACGCGGCCTACAAACGTCTGATTATAGCATATTTTGTCCTTAAAGACGGCGCTAAAATAGCCATCTGTAGCCATTTACTCTGCACTGACATACCATTTTCCGGCTTAGCTCACCTCACGCCACACGGCACAACTACGCAAATCATTGAGCACAGCCAATTTTCGGTAAAAGCACGCGCCATAGCCGCGCGGCAGCACCATAGCCCGCCGCACGCCCCCTGATATCGCCACCACAGATAAACCAACAAAGCCGCTTACGACATTAAGCGTGCAATTTTCTCGCGATTGGGTTCCAGCACAACACCGCGCTCAGTCACCAAGGCATCGATTAAATGGGCCGGAGTAACATCGAAAACTGGATTCCACACCCGAGTACCCTCAGGCGCTAAAGGACGGCCACCGGGTGCTGTGATTTCTTCAGCGCTACGCTCTTCGATAGGAATTTGCGAGCCTTCAGCGGTGTTTAGATCCAAGGTGGTGGTGGGAATAACGACCATGGTTTTAGCACCGTGGGCCTTGGCCGCCAATGCTGCGGCATAGGTGCCAATTTTGTTGGCTGCATCACCATTGGCCACAACGCGATCGGCACCCACAATCACCCAATCAATACCTTGATTCTTCATTAACCAAGGCACCGCACTGTCGACCACCAAGCGATGCGCCACCCCCGCATTTTGTAATTCCCAAGTGGTTAAACGGGCACCTTGGAACCACGGGCGAGTTTCGGCAGAAAAGGCTTCAACTAAACGCTCCTGACGCCAGGCCTCCACAATCACCGCCAAGGCAGTGCCTGAGCCACCTGTGGCCAGTCCACCGGTATTACACACGGTAAGCACTCGACTACCTGGCTCAATTAACTCAGCCCCATGGCGCGCCATGGTGGCGTTGTTTTCGCGCTCGTCTTGATGAATTTGCAACGCGGTTTTCAGTAATTCGTCCGCCGTGGCACCCTGCTCCAGCTGCTGGGCCATATAGCGCAATGCCCAGGCCAAATTCACTGCCGTCGGGCGCGCTGCCTCCATTTCATCCAAGGCTGCTTGCATTTGGCTTAGCGCAATGGGCCCGTCGACACCCAGCGCGCGAGCCGCCAATACCACGCCATAAGCGGCCGCGATTCCAATAGCCGGAGCACCGCGCACGGCCAAATCTCGAATCGCTGCGGTTACCGTGTGATAGTCACGCGCTTCGATGTAATGAACCTCTTGGGGCAGTAATCGCTGGTCCAAAATCGCCAAATGATCATCGCGCCACAATAGCGGCAGCGATTCAGTACTTGAATTCGCCATATCCATACTCAATTTTTGGGAACTTATTCGATGCAAAAGGTATCATTGTGCCTGAAATTTATTCTGGAGCGATTACCATGCAGCGTTTACTGATGATTGCGGCCCTGGTGTTTAGTAGTTTTGCCATGGCCCAAGAGGAAAAAGCGGCGATGTCCGCTCAATCGACAACCACAGCGAGCCCCACCATGATCACGATTCATACCAACCGCGGCGTCATTAAAGCCGAGTTGTACCAAGACAAAGCCCCCAAATCGGTTGAGAACTTTCTCCAGTACGCACGCGATGGTTTCTACGAAGGCACCATTTTTCACCGCGTTATTAGCGATTTCATGATCCAAGGCGGTGGCTTCAACCAAGAAATGCAACAAAAGCCCACCCGTGCGGCCATCGAAAACGAAGCCGATAACGGCTTGAGCAATCTGCGCGGCACTTTAGCCATGGCGCGTACTCCAGCACCGCATAGCGCTACCGCTCAGTTCTTCATTAACGTGCAAGACAACGGCTTTTTGGACCACAAAGGCAAAAACAGCCCCAACAACTGGGGTTACGCGGTATTCGGTAAAGTAACTGAAGGTTTAGAAGTGGTTGATGACATTCGCTTCGCTGAAACCACCCGCTTCGGACCGCACAGTGATGTACCTGCTGAAGCGGTCATTATCGAGAAAGTCGTTATCGATGCGGAAGGCGCGTAAAGAGTGACTACGAAGTGTCTGCTGATTTCAGATCTACATCTGAATCATCCCGAAGAAAAGGCAGCGATTTGGCTGCAAGAAGAGTTACAACGCGTCTACGAGCAGCGCGCTCAACTATTTATTTTGGGCGATCTCTTCGAAGCTTGGATCGGTGATGATGCCGCTACCCCTGTTGGCCAATGGTTACAGCAACAGCTAGGCGTTTTGGCATCAGCAGACATTCCCATGTATTTCTTACATGGTAATCGCGACTTCTTAGTGGGCACCCAGTTCCTCGAGAGCTGCGGTGTCCAGTTACTGACGGGCCCCACCGTGGTCAACATGCAGCAAGGCCCCACACTGTTACTACATGGGGACGAACTCTGCACCGACGATGTGGCTTACCAGCAATTCAGACAACAAGTTAGAAATCCGCTTTGGCAACAGCAGTTTTTAAGTCAACCCATAAGTGAGCGTATTCGCCAAGCACAAGAGGCCCGCGCGGCCAGCAAAGAACATACGAGCCAGGCGGCTGAATCCATTATGGACGTGAACGAACAAACAGTGGTGGCGATGTTTGAGCAGCACCAAGTGCAACATATGATTCACGGCCATACCCACAGACCAAATCTGCACCGATATGGCGCACCCGATGGCTCTCAAGACCACGAAAAAACCCGTTTAGTATTGGGTGATTGGTATCGTGCCGCTGCCCCTCACTGGCTTGACGAGCGCATCGAAGTACCGACTGCCAAAGACTAGCCGTTCAATTCGCTAAGATAGACACAAACAGCCGTTCAGACAGAAGCCAGCGAAGGCTTCACAAAGTGCTCGTTGACCACCACCGCATCAGTAGTATTTAACACACTTAAAGCGGCGCGAATTTCCTGTGCAGTGGCACGCAGGTTGAAAATTAAACCACCCAATGCTGACTGTGCATTACCCACGCCCATGAGTAATAAATCAGGTTGTTGACCCGGCACGGCCAGCACCAGGATCTTGCCATCCACACCATCGACAATCACATCCTGACAAGCCGGTAGCTCTGCATCTTTGACAATGGCTTGGCTGAGCGAAAGCAAAGAGCTTGCCATGGCCGACATACGACTGTAGTCATCTTGACTAATGTCACCGGCAGCCGCCACTTCAAAGCCATCGGTGGTTGCCAGCAATAAAAACTTTAGTTCACTTAACCGCCCATACAAGCTGTCGATACAGCTTTGACAGGTTTGTATGCCCGCTTTGCCAATCATTTCTTCCACATTCATGAGACACTCCTTGCCTGCAATTTGATCTTCATTTCAATCTGGCTTAGCAAAGCATTGATGAGTAAAACGATATCACTACGCCGCCTTGCGTCGATACTAAACACCGGAGCTTGGAGCTGAACACTGCGCAAATAGGCGTAATAATCCCCCACCGAGGGGTAATGGTATTCATTGCTACGCACCACACCAATCACCATCCGTTGTTCTTGGATAAAACTCTGAAACACTGCTAAGTATTCTTGCAGCTCTTCCAATACTTGTTTGCGTTGATTATCTAACAGGAGAATGACACCCAAGCTACCCGGTGCCATTACTTTCCACATGTAGTCGAATCGCTTTTGACCTGGCGTGCCATACAGACGTAAGCGATCGCCGTTATCCAGACTTAGTTCGCCATAATCCATGGCCACTGTGGTTTGTGCTTTTGAGCTATTTTGGATGTCGTTATTTTGCGCTTCAGTGCTCACCACTCGTATCTTGCTGAGCTGGGAGATCGCAGTGGTTTTACCGGCACCGATGCAACCACTAACGATAAGTTTATGTTCATTCCCTGCCATATCACCGCTTCAAATTAAACGCATTTCGAATCACACCCAAAATCCCTAAACTCGATTCTTTTTCCTGTTCAAGTTCTTGCTTTTTTGATTCGGTTTTCTTGTCATTTAATGCTAATTCATCAAGATCTTGATCACTAGCGACCCCCGAGCGCTGTAACAAATAGTTGCAAACTAAAGCGGCCTGCAAAAAGCGCTGTACTTTCGTTAGCTCCGTATCCGCCAAACTCACCACCTCTTGTGGCTCGAGATAAGCCGCACTTAAAGCTGCGGCAATGGCTGGCTCGTCGGTGGCCGCACCCAATTCTCCAAAATCGGGCCAACGCCACAAACGGTATGCCATGCGCTTAGGCGGTAACATTAAACGTTTTTGTAAGGCGCATTTCAGTCCAAAGTGCCATAGCAAGCTGTCTAAAGACCACCATCGTTCAGCGGGTAGACGCAGCATTTCGTCATTCAATTGATACGGCACGGTTTGCCACTGCTGGAGTTGCTCATCGCTGTAATTCACCCACTGGTGCACCAAATAACTGGGCCTAAGTGGACTCACAGCGCCGCATAAGGCGGCGATACGTCGAGTTCGATTATTGATGACATAACAAGGCTCGCCACCCACCAGCACCGCCACATCCTGCTGAGCGGCCAAAGCTTGATGCACAACGTTAACCCAATGCAGGTACGGCGGCAGCACCAGCAATGGTGCCGTCTGTTCAGGATGATTAGCAGACGCCTCCAATGGCGTCGTTTGATCGCGGTAGTTAGCTTGAGATCCGGAAGTGCCTTGTTCAATCTCGTCGCCACAGCGGTTCAGTAATTGAAGAAAGGCTTGAGATCGCAGCGGTTGAGGCAGTACTAAAGTGCCTGGGATTTGGCGATCGTCATCTTTTTGGATCATCACCAACAAATGGTGGTGGTGATCTTTAATCTCGGGCAAACAACCCGGATAAGAAATCAAAACCTGGGCACGTTCTTGGGTGCCTAGCTCCCACTGATGTTTTAGTCGAGACAAGGCAATGTTGAATACACTGCGTATCCAAACTTCATCATGGTTATCTAAACCGTGAAAAGCCAGCTGTAAAGTCTTTGCTAACATCCAGGTCCCATACTGTTGCCCTAAGGAATCCCACCCGGCAAACGAGCTTGACCTGCTAAATTTAGACGAATAAGAAAAATAATGTCAAGAAAGGCAAGATGCTGAAACCCAAAAAAATTAGCTCAATAAAACTAAGCACCAGATTCTATTTGCCCTACAGCTGCTGTTACAGCGAGTAAACTGTTAGCGGCCTTGTAACAAGCGGGTGATGAGACGCACAGGAAAACCATTTTTTCTCATAGTGTTAAGCAATGGTTCTAAATCGTAATCAAGGCGCTTTAGCTCTAAATCCATATTATCTAAATCAACTACCGCATATTCGGCACCATGTTTGCCATTACGTGGTTGGCCCACAGATCCCGGGCAAATTAATGCTTGCTGGTATTTTTTTAATGATTGATGCTCGCTATCGGAAAAGTACTCATCGCTACCGTTTTCAAAGAAAACGCCAGGAATATGGGAATGGCCATGGAAACAAAAGCGAATATCTGTATCGGCTAAATACTGCAAGTTCTTCTCATAGGTCATCATATAAACATAGGCGAAGAAATAATGTTTATCGATAGGCGCACCGTGAACAGCCATCCATTCGTTCTGTTTGTGAACCTTAGGCAGCTCTTTTAGCCAAGTTAAGGCTTCCTCCGACATGCGTTCACGGCTCCAGTCGGTTACCCAACGGGCATCCGGTGAAAAACCACGCGGCAGATCCCCCCCCGCACAGACATAATCGTGATTACCGCAAATAGCCAGCAGATTATCGCCACGCTCCATTAATAGCTGCACACAGCTTTCCGGCTCGGGGCCGTAGCCCACAATATCGCCCACGACTAAAATTTGCTCGATACCTTGACGATCAATATCGTCCAATACCGCGCGTAACGCCGCTTCATTGGCATGAATATCGCCAATTACTGCTATTTTTCGTGATTCCAAAGCACTTTGGGTAGGTTTCGCTTCGGCCTTAATTTCTTTCGATAAAGATAACGATAAACCTTGGGCTAATTGATCGAGGATTTGCTGATCGGCATCACGTGGTAAAAACAGCGATAACAACTGCCGGGTTAATAGCGCTATAAACTGGCGCGAACCCGTTTCCAATAAACAAGCAATACCAATCTTTTCGCCAATCGAGACCACCGTATCAAGATTCATCCACTGATGGCTTCGCACCATAACGCTAAAGGCATAGGCCAACGCCACACCGTCGTCCCAGCGATAGAGATCATCATCGAGATAATACAATTTTGATTGCTTATCTAAACCAAAGTTAGACAAACCATCATCCAAACGATAACCATCCAGCTTCACCGCCCTGAAATACAAATGAGCAAACTGCTCCATGATACTGGCAGCTTCGTCGTTCCAGCGTTGCTCTTTTAATTGATGCAAGGCACAAAGACGAGGTGCCACATTACCCACTTTAATTCCTGTGGAGCTTGTGACAATAAACCAGGTTTTTTCAGGATGATAAATACCTAAAGACTTTTCCCGCTCAATGCGGGTTTGAACCCAATGGTCGACTTCGGAAGGTTTAAGTGAGATATCGGAGCGGATTTTCACCACATCTTGTTCATCGCTGAACACCTGAGTGGCATTACGGCCGGTAAATGCCGTGCCGCGGGCCACAGGTTGCGGCTGGCTCAATAAGGCTTCGAGACGAGCAGAAGTATAGACAGACTTACCTGCCAACGAAGGGTAAACAGTTACGTTAGCAGCAGTGGACAAAACAACACCCCTTATTTCACATCATCCATCCGTGGAATAGAAAACTGGCAGCCAAGAATACGCTTAATCTATAGAGCCACGCGATGCAGCTTCATAATCAAGCAAGACATGAGGAACAAAACGGAAAAGAAAAACGAGTATCCAAGGTGGTGCCAAGGGCATGTCGGCACCACCCCGAGTCAATCACTCCAGGTACGAATTAAGGTACCAGAGGTTCCAGCTGAGGCACAGACTGACGTATGGCAGACCAGCCCATACCCAGGTTAGCACGACGGCCAGTAATTAATACCAACAGTGAGTTTTGCTTATTAGGCAAAATTTGCATGAAGTGATAGGTTTTCTCAGTGGTCATTTGAACTTCGTGCACTAAGCGTAGGCTTTCGTTGGTGCCACGTTGCTGACCAATCATGTCTTCTACTGCACGAACGGTACGGCCACGGAACATGTCAACGGCAGCTGCTGCCACTGCGTCCAAGTAACTTTGAGTGAAGTAAGGGACTTTATGAGCTACGCCCAATAACAGACCCGATTCCAGATCTACAACGGCACAACCTAGCCCGTCGTCAACTTTTTCTACGATTTGATTGCAAATGTCATTAATACTCGCCATGGTCATTCCTCTCTTACGTTAGCTGATTTTTATATTATAAGTAAAACTAGTAAATTATTCTAAACTAACAATTTTCTAGTTTGTCCGATAACTGCTTTACGGTAATTTTTGCATCAAGCAACAATTGCCCTAAAGAAACCTGCTCACGGGTTAAAACCGTAAGCAGCATAGGTTTGTTCTTACTGGGCACCGACATGATGATCGCACGTCCTTGGCCACCTTCAACCATAAGATTAAGGCAAGACGATAAACCGGTTTCATTGACCATCGCTATCGCCAGCGACAACATAGAGCTGGTCATCGCTGAGATATTGCTGGGCGTGCTGCTACCCAGATCACCACAATACGCTACTTCAAAACCATCAGTTGTAGCCAAAAGCACGGCACGAACTTGATCGTTAACAGCTAATAGCTTTTTGAGATCCATTTCCAGCCGCAACTGGAGGGAATCGCTGATTTGATTGGTATCCATTAGGCTTGCGCCTCCAGCTGGTTCAGCATTTCCCAAACTTCAATGCGATTCATGAGTACATCGAGCATGAGGAGCACGTCGTCACCTTTTCTAATATCGACAGCAAATACCGGCACATCTAAGCCTTCTTCTTCCAGCGCTTGAGAAAAATCCTCTAAGCTCGGGTGCGGATTTTCATCCATACGCCCGACACCTACCACCGCCCGATCACAGCTGACCAGTTTTTTGAATGAATGCACATAATGCTTCATCGTTGCGATGGGCTCTGACTGGGTGTTATCCACCAAAATGATGACGCCCAATGCCCCCTGCTGAAGAATGTCCCACATAAATCGAAAGCGCTCTTGACCTGGCGTGCCGTATAAACGCAAACGGTCACCGTTTTCCAGTTGCACTTCGCCGTAGTCCATCGCTACGGTGGTTTGTTCTTTGCTGTGAGCCTGGCGGTCGGTATTTGCGACCTCTGTTTTAATCGGGGCGATTTCACTAATGGCGGCAATCGCCGTCGTTTTACCTGCCCCCATACTGCCGGTAAAAATCAATTTATATTCTTGGGCCACGCGGTTTATGCCCTCATGCCAAAGACGGACCTAATAGCACTGAATACACCAGCCAGACCCTGCCCTGAATCACCGGCCATTTTCATTTTGTTGAGATCCAGCGCCACCTCATGTCCTGTGCGATCTTTGGGCAATAATAAGTTGCACAGCGCACAGGCGTTGATGAACGCAATAATCGTTTTACTCGGTTGACGGGTAAGCGTCTTCAATTCCGCCAGACTCAATGCCCGTCGTACCATAAAGGCAGCCAATTTAAGATGCGCTGAATCGGCACCATTGCGACCAAAGTCGGGCCAGCGCTTCAGCTTAAACAACATACTTTCATCTAAACCAGGCAGCAGCTCATCGGATAAAGCATGCACACCGAGATGCCAATAAAAGCAGTCCATCGGCAACCATTGGTCATTTTCTTGCTCAGCTTCGGGTGCACGTTTTTCGACATCGATTTTTTGCTGCATCCAAGCCAAACTTTCTAACAGCGAGGTGCCGTCATTAGGTGTGACCACTTTGCCATTACAAGTACTAAATTTGCCATCGGGTAAGCGAATATGGATTTGGGGTTCGCCACTTAACGACAATAATAGATCTTGTGCCTTTTTGAGATCGGTTTCTTTTTGCAACTCATAAGCTAAAGCCAAAGCGTTGCGTGTTTTTAAATCTTTTGATGGCTCTTCTTGCGGCTTTTGTTTTTCAACCGCTGTTTTTTTAAATTTATCAGGAATCTCTACAATCGCCGCATCTTGTGATTTACTTAAACGCTTATCGCAAGCATTTAATAAGTTCACCACGTCTTGAGGACGAATGGGTTTTTGCAGGAGATTACCAGAGAACGATAACGCTTCATTATGCTTGGTTAATGCAATGCAAATCGTACGGCCATTTTGTTTAGACTCAATAACCTTACGATTAAACGCTGCATCACCCGACACACCAATGATGACGTCAGCTTCATCTTGATGTGAAAACACACAGTCGCGTTCAAGTTTGCCTTTTGATAAACGAACAATGGAACGTAAAGCTAAAGCATCAGAGAGCTTTAAGCCTGCAATTCCGATATGTAATTTTTTCTGGCTCATTCATTACCTCGCATTAGCCAGCATTACTTTGAAAAGGTGCTATGCGGTCATTAACTTCTTGTTGTATACCGATATACATGGCCACATTCCCCTGGCGGTCGTAAACGGGGGAAATAAACACCTCATTAAGGAAGCTGCTGCCATCTTTTTTATAATTTTCCAAAATGGCATGACAGCTCTGACGGTTTTCGATCGCTTCTTTTAATTTAATAGCGCCTGCTTGGCCGTTGTTACTGCCTTGTAAGAATCGGCAGTTACGACCAATGGCTTCTTGCGCCGAATAACCGGTCATTTCTTCAAAACGTTTGTTCGCGTAAATGATGGGCATGCGCTCTGAGTGAACATCAACAATCACTACAGCAGAGTTCAATGCATCGAGCTGGCGGCGAAGTTCGATATAACGATCACGGGTAATACCATAATTAGTGATATCAACTACGGATAGCACGCGGTATTTTTGATCGTCGGTATGATTTAAAGTGCGCCCCTGAAAGAGCAAGATATGTAAAGCTCCATCTTTACTGCGATAGCGGCCTTCTGTGGCCACTTCAGCACTATCCAATGCCACTAAGTCACGGAGGTTGTTAATGACTAAGTCATGAACAGACAGTGCGGTAACATTTTGGTTGACCAACTGGTCAGCTTCCAGATTCAGCTTATCTGAAAAAGCATCATTCACCATCACGATCATGCCATTAGAATCAAAAACACACAGCCCAATTCTGGCGGTGTCTAGAGCTGCGACGATCAGATCGTGCTCTAATTGGTGAACCTTAGTTAACACTGATTAGTCTCCAAGCCTTTTTTATTTTTTCAGTCTTATATCTCCGAGCGTATCGGTTAGATAAGCCAGAGTGATGCACAACCCAAAGCGCTTGCTATGGGTTTCAAAATTGAACGTTACAGATTTTTCCCTAACTTGAAGTGACGCTTTACACTTAATCTAAGTCCGAAATAAACCGTTAGGTTTACCGACCAAAGGCACGATGAATATCGCTTAAGAAGTGTTTGTTATTCTTTTGAAGTTAGCGCCCTGTACATGTACGAGGATAATGACATATCAGTACTTAAGCAGCAATACACAAGTACTAATTTGATCGAATTGAACTAGCATTGTTAACAACCCGAAACAAGAATCCTAAGTTTTGTTAATAAAAAGACAATTCAGCCACTTATGTCTTGTTTTCCTTAACGGCCAAGAAGCTTGACAAGCCACTAGTAAGACCACCTTTGTGCAGCAGAATGTAGTCGTTAATAAGACGGACTAAACACATCATTCATAATCTAATCCAAAACAAAGTTAGAAAAACAACATAAAGCTTTCTCTTATGTAACCATTAAGAATCAGAGGCTAATTTGTCACGCAAGAATACAGCTAGGTGCATGTTTTATAACAAAAATAAAGAAAGCAACCCCTCATTCAAAATATGTATATAAAATAATACAATGAAGTATTTCACATTTGTGACAAGAGGTTGTTTCGACACGATAAAAACTGTCTGGGGATCAGTGTAAAAGCGCACGTACTTTTGTTGTTACCGATAAAGCGTTCAGATACTTCAAAAACCAATTGCGATTTAAGACAAAACTGTCAATAGATGAGATGGCGTATTAGCTCTTTTTTTTCATTGACGAAATCGTCGAGTGCAGCATTCGTCAATAGCCAATTTTGGCTTCTTTTATATAATCACAACCCATATTCCATTATTGCTTTGCTTGCCATTCAATCAGTAATGCATAAACTAATGGCCAATCGTCGCCACTTGCTTAGGTGTGGCCACCGACAATTCACAGGGCATACAAGCTGGTAACGCTCAGCATGGCCTGAAAATGACCACAGTAAATTGACATCGATCAATTGATGTCCACGAAGTGCCGATCTGCTTGCCCTGTTTGTTTGCATGCAGTCGCCCCAAACAGGCACTAATAACAAATCTTGGCATACGGTGAAGTCTATAAATGATTCAAACTTGTGCCGATAACAAACTATGGAGAAGCAACCATCAAAATTGTGTGATCGAGTCGGTGTTAATACGCTGATATGGTCTTTTAGAAGGTCTATGACAAATGGCACTGAGTATTTATATCAAGGAAGCAGTAATATCAGTGGCTATGGGCCTTGTATTCATAAGCAAAATTCTGGATAGCCCCCCATGAATAATTTTTTGCATTTCTGGTCTGCCTGGTTAAAAGGGCCCCATCGTGTGGGTGCCGTAGCGCCAAGTAGCCCAATATTGTCGCAGGCAATGCTGAATGCCATAGAGGATGATGGCGAAGGCATGATTGTTGAATTAGGAGCCGGGACAGGCCCTATCACCAAACGTTTAAGCAGACAGTTTCCTGCCGAGCGACTATTAATTATCGAGCGTGACGCGAATATGGCTCGCCACTTACGCGAACAGTTTCCTGAACTCACCGTTCTTACCGCGGATGCTCGTCATATACTGACGCATTTAAAATCGCGCCCTTGCTGCGCCGTAGTTTCTGCTTTGCCTTTACTGTCGTTACCAGCCCATGATCGCCAAGATATTATTGCGACCATAGCTGAAGCGATTGGCCATAACGGACAACTCGTACAATTTACCTACGGCTTTGGATCACCAATTCCTAAGCTAGAAGCGCAACAACAAAAACTCTATGCGCACCGTGAGCGCTTTATTTTGCGCAACCTACCGCCCGCCACCGTGTGGAAATACCGGGTTGCGAAGCAGGCTTAATCGATTATTGAGCTTAGTCTCGCTTTAGTGCAGACCTAACTAAAAAAACCAGACGCTACCTAGTAGTAACGTCTGGTTTTTTTATGTCGCTATAAAAAGTATGGAAAAAGCATGGCGATATACCAGTAAAGAAGCCAGTGGCTTCGCAAGCAATTTACACCACCGCTTTAGCCAGCATCACACCTAACACCAGGGCAAATAAGCCCAGTAAGTTGTGCATCAGTAAGTTCACCATCGCGCTCATCCATTGTTGTTCACGTAGCAAAATGAAGTTTTCCAGCGCGTAGGTAGAAAAGGTGGTAAAAGCGCCAAAAAAACCCACCAAAATGACCACACGTAAATCGGAGTTCAGGGCTTCGAGCTGTTCTAACGCGGCCCATACCAAACCGGCACCAAAGCAGCCCAACACATTCACCAACAGGGTTTCAGTAGGTAAACCCAAGCCCAACAGGCGCTGTAGCAATAAGGTCAGGCCATAACGACTTAACGCCCCCAGGCCTCCGGCCATTCCTATTAATAAAACTTTGTACCAGATACTCATCGCGCCAATGTAGGCGATTTGGCAAAAAAAAGAAATCCGTTCGCCATAAATAGAGCGAAATCAACGCCTCGCTAACGCCAAAGAGTGGCGAACCATACACAGCTGGTTTTATCGAGACTCAATAAGGCTGACAGGCAAACCGATCATTCAATCCTGATCGCAACGTTATCTTAGGATAATGGCCCCACACCTTCAGATTAATTTAGACCAATCAGTATAGTTTTGATGAAGCTGATCTGGCGCTTAATAGCACCGAACTGGTCGGAATAGCTCGGTAAATTGCTCCGAAAGCTTAAAATCAGGCATTAATACAGGGTACAATGGCGGTTTGCTTTCAGTCGGTAGAATCTGCCCTATGGCCACAAATATGCAACCCAGTACACAAAAATCTCATTCCAGCAATAATGCTTCAACACCGACTGAAGCCAGTTCTCAAAACGACAACATCAGCGCCGTACACGCGGTGGAAACCGTAAACACCGCCGCCGACCCCGCCCAAAATGCAACCGACTACGAAGGCGTTCCCGACAGCAACTGGCTGAGCCGCTTAGGGCAACGCGCACTAGAATGGGCCGAGGGCGTCATTGCCCGAACCTCCGCCGTAGGCGACAAACCGTTTTTTGAAACCGAGCAATTTCCTTGGGCTCAACACATCAACCAACAATGGCCTGAAGTTCGAAAAGAGCTGGAAAAAATCCTGGAACGCCGGGAAGAATTACCGAACTTTCAAGATGTAACCCCAGAAGTCGGTAACATCAACACGGGCGACGACTGGAAAACCTTTTTCTTCTACGGTTATGGCATTCGTTGCGAAGAAAATTGTGTTCGCTGCCCCAAAACCGACGAGCTGTTGCAAAGCATTCCGGGTATGAAGACGGCGTTTTTCTCCATATTATCGCCGCAGAAACATATCGCTCCCCACGAAGG
The DNA here is from genome assembly GCA_022360675.1 of Lysobacterales bacterium. Lineage (GTDB taxonomy): Bacteria > Pseudomonadota > Gammaproteobacteria > Xanthomonadales > Wenzhouxiangellaceae > JAKSCJ01. The sequence goes on along the minus strand of JAKSCJ010000158.1, from coordinate 11,654 downwards.
CCCGTTCAAAGGCGTTTTACGTTACCACTTAGGTTTGATTGTTCCTGAACCTCGCGAGCAAGTCCGCATCCGGGTACACGATCAAATCCGCCATTGGAAAGAAGGTGAATGCTTGATCTTTGATGACCGTTTCGACCATCAAGTTTGGAACGACACTGATGGCTTGCGCGCTGTGTTATTTGTGGATTTTGTGCGCCCTTGCCGCTTCCCCGGTAATCTCATCAATTGGTTAATTTTAACCATTGCCGCTTGGCTCCCTCAGCTACGTCGTGCACGCCGTAATCACGATAAATGGCAGGATGTGTTTTACCACTAATTACTGCTGGCACTAAAAATAGTGAAAACAAAAAGCCCCATGTCGCAAGTGCGTCATGGGGCTTTTTTTTTATATCTGCATTTTATCGTTGAGCTCAGTAAAATTGATTAAAATAGCCTGGAATCATAGGACATCAACATGCAGGACAGCACGGCGCACATTGCCATCATTGGTGGTGGCATCATGGGGAGTTTTTGTGGCTTCTTCCTAAGGCATCTAGGATTTAGGGGAAGAATCACAATTATTGAGCGAGATCCGAGTTACCGTTACACCGCCACGGCCCGCTCCGCCGCCTCTTTTCGCACACAATTTAGCTGCAAATTTAATGTGGCAATGAGTGTTTTTGGTGCTGAGTTTCTAAAAAACACTCAAACTTGGCTGAACCGTGATAGCAATATTGGACTGATTAAACGCGGTTATCTCATCTTGCACAAACAAGCAGTTAATCACACAGCTATAAAAGCTATGCATGAAGCAGGCGCTGAAATAGCGATTTTTCCTAAAAAAGAATTGCAACAACGCTACCCCTACTTAAATATCGAAGACATCTCCCACGCCACCTATGGGCTAAAAAATGAAGGCTGGTTCGATGCTTGGTCGTTATTGCAAGCCGTACAAGCCAAAAATCGGGCCCTGGACTGCCAGTATCGCCACGAGAACGTAAAAAACGTGCCTACGGGCAGTGATGGCCAAGCTTTGGGCGTGGTATTGGAAGAAAGCGGATTGCTGGAAGCCGATTGGGTCATTAACGCAGCAGGACCCGAATCGGCAGCGATCCATCAAAATCCAAAGCTAACATTACCCGTATCGCCACGTAAGCGAACCGTGTTTTCGATACGCTCCCCGTTGAATGATCCTGAATTCCCCATGTTGATTGATACCAGTGGTGTGTGGATTCGCCCAGAAGGCCAAGGTCATATTTGCGGCATCGTACCCCCACCTCATCGCGATCCTGCCGCGCACGGCGATTACCAACCCGATTACGATTTATTCGAAGAATACATATGGCCAGCTTTAGCACAACGAATTCCACAGTTAGAAAGTCTCAAAATGGAGAACGCCTGGGCCGGGCATTACGAGGTCAACAGTTTGGATCACAATGGTATCGTAGGGCCACATCCCGATATTAATAATCTCTACTTTGCCACAGGCTTTTCTGGCCATGGTTTACAGCATGCGCCCGCCGTTGGCCGAGGCATTGCCGAGCACTTATTACAGGGTGCTTATCAAAGTATCGATTTAACACCGCTCGGCTATCAACGAATTGTACGCCGCGAAGCGATTGTTGAGCGTAGCGTCTATTAAGCAGTCTCAAAGCATGTAAAGCGCGGCTAGCTTTTTCGCAGCCATTCTATTGCCTGTAATAGCGCTTGTTGATGCGCTTTATTACAAGCTGCCAGCACGCTTCGGTTATCGCTTTGATTCGCACCGGCGCTGGCGTTTAAAGGTAGTATGCGGCGTTGTTCTTGATTTCCCTCTTTAAACCACCACTCTAAAGTGACATCAAACTCACAAACCGCCTGAGCTGCTTGTGAGTTTGCATTTTGGCTGGCGTCAATACGTAAATGAAAAGCGCGTAAATGAATAATGGCAGCGGGGCGCACACTAAACTTAGCCGCCTGTGTGTAGGCCAACTCGGCGATTTGAGCCTGTTCTAAACTTTTCGCCCAACTCTCAGCAATCAACTGGGGCAAAGGAACAACCCAACGCACGCCTTGGTACGGCAAGACCTCATGATGCTCGGAAACCACCATGAGCCGATTACTGTCGTACTGGCGACTGGCCTGAACCCGTACACTCATCACCTCGTGCAGTGCACGATTCGAGTTTGTGCTCTGGGTCGGTGACTCTAGCGCTTTCAGCGTCACCAAACGAACCGACTCGGCCTGGGGTAACAAAGGTGTACACGCCTGCATACTCAATAGCGCCAAGCACAAGAGCATTAAACAGCGAATGCTAAGAATCTTAAGCGATGAGTGCATCATGAATCTTCTCTTCTATTGTTGCGGCACGTATTCCACAGCATCGGAACCATTAAACAAAAAAGCGGAAGGGTCTTCTTCTAACTGGCGCGCTATCTGTTCTAGTTTTTCACTTAGGCGCGATAAATTACCCAAGGTATGGCTTAACTGATTTAAACCTTCTTCACTAAATTTTTCCACATGGGGCTGAGTGCCCGCCAACAGCTCGTTCAAGCGTGTACTGAACTGCCGAAACTCTTCTGCCGTGGCACTGGCATCGTCAAATAAAGCGGCTAGGTGATCATCAATGGCACTGTCCACATTATCCATCATCGCTTCCACACCGTCACTGGCTCGATCAAGGCGCGCTAAAATGCGCTCTAAATTGGCTGCGGCCTTTGCGCCATCTTGTAAGATTTGTTCTAAAGACTCACGCTCATTCGCCAGGCTTGCACTCACCTGCTCCACATGGCTCATGGTGGCGCTGAAACGGGCGATATTTTCATCGGCAAAGACGCGATTCATGCGCAATAGCAGATCGTTCACATTGGCAAAAACATCACCACCGCCTTCAATCAGCTTTTGAATACTGGACGCATCAGCAATAATCACACCCAGCTGCTCGGGCGAAGAAGCCAAGGCTTCAGATTCTGGCGAACCACCGTGTAACTGAATCAAAGCAACACCGGTCACGCCCATAAAACCCAACTGAGCACGGGTATCTTGTTTCACCGGCGTATCGGATACCACACGGATCCTGGCCCGCACACGGGCTGGATTTTGCGGGTCCAAACTTAAACCATCGACCTCGCCCACCTTAATGCCGTTGTATTGCACGGCACCACCAACGCTTAAGCCGGTTACTGGCTCTTCAAAAACCACGGCATAGTAGGCGTATTCTTCATCGGTGAACTTGCCTAACCACAGCACAAAGCCGGCCACGCCTAACATGACCAACAAGGTAAAAGCACCGATCAAAATAAAATTAGCACGGGTTTCCATAATGGCTATGAACCTTGTTGTGTAGAGTCGCTGTGGTCGCTTGATAAACCAGCGGCGCGCCCGCGTGGGCCGTTAAAGTAATCTTGAATCCAAGGATGCGGAAAGCGAGCAATCTCGTCTAGTGGGCCAATGGTTAATACCCGCCGCTCGGCCAGTACCGCCACGCGATCACAAGTGCGGTACAGGGTATCTAAATCGTGTGTGACCAAAAAAACCGTTAAACCCATGGCATCGCGCAGTGTGACCAATAATTCGTCGAAGCCCGCAGCGGTAATAGGATCCAAACCCGCCGTGGGTTCATCTAAAAACAGCAACTCAGGATCCAAGGCTAAAGCTCGCGCCAGGCCTGCGCGCTTGCGCATGCCGCCAGAAAGCTCGCTGGGGTATTTATGCGCGGCCGCTAGAGGTAGTCCGGCCATCACCACTTTCACTTGCGCTAATGCCACCGCCGCTTCTTCGCTTAAAGGGAAATGTTCTTTCAAGGCGAAGATCACATTTTCCAAAACCGTTAACGACGAAAACAAAGCACCATCTTGAAACATCACACCGATACGACGGCGTAGCGCCACCGCTTGTTCGTCGGCAGCATCTAAACTATCGATACCCAGCATACTCACGCGACCTGCATTAGGTCGGCGCAAACCCACGATCGTGCGTAGCAACACCGATTTTCCTGAACCCGAGCCGCCCACGATGCCCAGAATTTCGCCCCGGCGCACCGATAATGCCAAATCTTCGTGCACGGTTTGGGTGCCAAAACGATTCACCAGCCCCTCAACCCGAATCACCACCGTTTGCTCTTGGCGCGGGCTCATATCCCCAGCTCCATAAAGAAGATAGCGAACAGCGCATCGAAAAAAATCACAAGAAAAATCGATTGCACCACAGACGACGTCGTATGCCGCCCCACCGACTCTGCCGAGCCCGAGACTTTAAAGCCTTCCAAGCAACCAACGACCGAAATAATAAAGGCGAACACCGGCGCTTTTACCATACCCACCCAAAAATAATTGATGGGGGTACGCTCGTATAAACGCACCAAATAAGCACTGCTGGAGATATCCATCGTTAAACTGGCTGCCACGGCGCCACCGATAATACCCAGCATCATGGCCAAAAAGGTTAAAACAGGAAGCATCACCATGAGCGCAAGCAAACGCGGCAAAACCAATATTTCCACCGGGTCCACGCCCATGGTTTTTAAGGCATCGATTTCTTCATTGCCTTTCATAGCGCCAATTTGAGCGGTAAAAGCACTTCCTGAACGCCCGGCCAGCAAAATAGCGGTCAACAAAACCCCAAACTCACGCAAAAACGAAAACGAGACTAACTCCACAGTGAAAATTTGCGCGCCAAAACCTTGCAGAATCGTCGCGCCTAAAAAGGCCACCACTGCTCCTACCAAAAAGGTTAACAAGCCCACAATGGGCACTGCATCGAGGCCGGTGGCTTCCATGTGGTGAAACCAGGAGGTCCAGCGCATTCGCGACGGCCGCCACAAAAGCCGCAATAAAGTGCTCACCACCTGCCCAACAAAGCTCAGTAACAACAAGCCCTGTTGCGCAGCGGTTACGGTCCAGCGCCCTAGCCGTTCAAACAATACGCGCCAGTGGGCCAGCCACTGGCTTTCCGGGCAAGGCTCGGCCATAGCTTTAGCCACCGCTTGAAAAAAAGCTTGGCGCTGCTGATCTAAACCCAAAAGTGCAGCATCTAGATGTTCTCTAGCTGCAGGTTTTAAGAGACTTAATAGAGCGATGGCCCCGGCGGTATCGATACCCCGCAGTTCAGCAAGATCTAATTGTTCAAACTGGCCTTGAGCTAAGCCGTGTAGCTGCTCGATCGCCGCTAAATTCGATAAATTTAAGTCACCACACACGCGGTAGACAGAGGCTTGGCCGACCCTTGTTTGGATTCGGGCATGATCAGATGCAGTTTGGGTATCGGGCGTTGCCATGAATAAGCGTAAATCCCCTGGGAAAACCGTAATTTATGATCATTTATTCGGTACAGAGCTGAGCTAAATCAGCACGTGAAAGGTGCTCTGTGAGGTTACCCCACGGGGTTCCGCGCCACAAGCGGCCTGAGCTAAATAAGACTCAAACCTAGCTTCATTATAAGAATAATACGCAAACACAGCGCTGATACCGCCAAAGCCGTCTACAATGCTACCGGCTCACCTACTTGAAAGCGTCAATTTGAAATTCTGATGACGCAACAGCCAACAGGCAAGCAACGGCCCAACTGATGACCGATCAAGCAAAGCCCATTCCCCTTCTGCAAGCAGTCGACGCTCAACATTGCCCGCGCTGTGGCAGGCCCAACGCGTGCACCGCCAATGCCGAGTGCTGGTGTATGAGTACGGATTATCAACTCAGCAACAAAGCCCGCGCTGCACTCACCGAGTTGCCTCTTGACCGGCAGCAATGCCTGTGTGCCATTTGCTTGCATCAGCTCAAAGAAAGCCACGCCAAAAGTTGACATACTCGCCACTCACAGGCTTCACAAGTCTTTGTCGCTGGCGCATTATGGTGGTGCACCGCAGATCACGCTTTCAATAATAAAGTGCGGCTTTTTTTGCTCTTACAAGGTTGGTTCATGGATAGCATCGCGATTATCGGCACGGGCATCGCAGGTTTAGTAGCCGCAAGACAATGCCAATTACAGGGCATTCATACGGTTTTGTTTGAAAAGAGTAAGCATGTGGGTGGGCGTTTATCGAGCCATCGCTCGTCCTGGGCCCGATTCGACCAAGGTGCACAGTACTTCACTGCCAGAAGCCCCGAGTTTCAAGAGCAGCTTCAGCTCTGGCAGCATACCGGTCATGCTCAGGTGTGGGATTTTCAAGCCCATCGTTTCCGTCAAGGTCAGCTCAATCCCTCGCCCGACACAGAAACCCGCTATGTGGGCACGCCTTGTATGAACAGCTTAGCCGAGGCGCTAGCTGAAGATTTATCCATTCATTATCACTGCCATATTGCCCAGATCAGCTACGAAACGGCAGCTGACGATGAACAACAGGGTGAATGGTGGCTGTACGACCGTAAAGGCCAGCAATATGGTGGTTTCGATGCCTTACTGCTGGCGCTGCCCAGCGCTCAATGCCAAGCCTTAATCGATGCTCGCTCACCGTTACAAAAAGCTTTACAAACTGTCGCCATGGTGCCTTGTTGGTCGTTGGCAGTGGCTTTTAACGAAGCCATTGCCGATGCAAGCATCCAAGGTATTTTTTGTGATCACCCCATCGTGCAGTGGATCTCTCGCGAAAGCGCCAAACCCGGCCGCTTACAGTCTCACGACTGCTGGATAATTCATTGTCGCCCCGAATGGAGCGAGCAACAAAAAGATCAGCCACAAAGTGTCATTCAAGCCACTTTATTACAAGCTTTAGCTGAAATTTTATCGATCGCCCTGCCCACGGCCAGCCACTATTATTGCCATTTTTGGCGCTACGCACGCCCCGCTCACAGCCAATGTTTTAAACAAGCTTTAGTTGATCCGCAACAGCGCCTAGGTGTGTGTGGCGATTGGCAGCAAGGGGGCCGAGTAGAAGGTGCATATTTAAGTGCAATGCAGACCAGTCAAGCGCTACTTCAGTGCGGTGCCATTGGTTCATCCATGTAAGCCATCCTTTTCACGCTGAAAAACCACCCGGTGGCGAGAAAAAGATTAAAATACGCCCCAACTTTATTGTTGAACACCAACGATCAACGCTTAGCGTGAGATTACCGTTCAACGTCAACTGTTTTTGGTCTTAAGCTATGTCTGTGAGTACCCAGCCCAAGTCATCCGCTCCGCCTGTTCGTACCGCTCATACCCAACACAGCGACGTATTAATTTTAGGCGCGGGTGTTATGGGTTTATCCTGCGCGCTGCAATTACTCAAAGCTGGACGTAGCGTCACCTTACTCGACAAAGGCAAAGCCGGTGCCGCCACTTCGGCGGGTAACTGCGGCACCATTACCCCCAGCCATGCCCAGCCATTAACCGCTCCGGGCACCGTTAGCCAAGCACTACGCTGGATGCTGCAAAGTGACGCCCCCTTGCGTATAAAGCCCACCTTAAACCTTGAACGCTTAAGCTGGTTTTGGCATTTCGCCAGACGCTGCCGAGACGATATTCAGGAAGCCACAACCCGTGCGCGCGCAGCCATTGCCCTGCAATCGAGAGATTTGCTCGCACAGCTCATCACCGATGAAGGCTTCGATTGCGAATTCGTTCCCCAAGGCACCTTACACGTCTGGCGCAATCAACAAGAATTTGAGCACGCACAACAAGATTGCGAACTGCTCAATGCCCTGGGTTTGCCGGTAGAAATCAAAGATGCCCAGCAGGTGCATGCCTTAGAGCCTGCACTGAACGATCAGGTGATCGGCGGTCTTTATCACACCCGCGATGCGCAGTTGCGCCCCGAGCGCTACATGGCCGAGTTAAGTCGCCGTGTGATCGAGCTGGGCGGGCGCATTATTGAAGAACAGCTGATCGATCGTATCGAGCATCAACAAGATCGAATTCAGGCGGTGCACTGTGGTCAGCAAATCTACCGCGCCAATGAATACATCATGGCGCTAGGCGCTTGGACGCCCAAACTGGCCAAACAACTGGCCTTATCGATTCCAATCCAACCGGGCAAAGGTTACTCGATGACCTATGATCGCCCACAGTATTGCCCCAAGATTCCCATGGTTTTGGAAGAGCGCTCGGTGTGTGTGACCGCTTGGGGAAGTGGTTTTCGCTTAGGCAGCACCATGGAATTCTCGGGCTACGACGAGTCCATGAATCGCCAGCGTTTAAATGCATTAGAACGCGCCGCGCGGGAGTATTTACAAGACCCCCACGGCCCCAACAAAGAACAAGAGTGGTATGGCTGGCGGCCGATGACTTGGGATGATCTACCGATCATCGGCAGAGCACCCGAGCAGCAAAACCTCACTCTGGCCACCGGTCACGGCATGTTGGGAATCACCATGTCGGCAGCCACATCATTATTGGTAAAACAGATCATTTGCGCTGAACAGCCAGCGTTGGATCCTCATCCGTATCGACCCAGTCGCTTTACTGAGAAGCAGTATCGCTGAGCTAAACTGAGCTTCAGTTTGAATCCAATCCGCCACAAAAATACTGTTGGAACTGCTCAGAACTCAAATTACCACCGCTGAACACCAGCGCTACCGTTTGGCCCACGAACAGGTCTCGATGGGCTAACAAGGCCGCCAAAGCGGCGGCACCGGCGGGTTCTAACAAAAGACCCAAATGCTGCTGGGCTAGCTTTATGGCTTCGACCAGATGGGCTTCATCCACCAGCAACACATCATCGACACGGCCGTGCATATCGTCGACCGCCTCAGAGATAGGGCAACGCACGGCAATACCATCGGCAATGGTATTCGCGTCGGTATGCATCACCACCGGGGATCCGGCATCGAGCCGCCAACTATCGTGCATGCTGGGGGCTTTAGCGGCGCAAACACCAATCATTTTCACCGCCGGATCATTGGCTTTACTCCACAAGGCCATACCGTTCAGTAGGGCACCGTTGCCTAACGGTGCTAGAAATGCGTCGAAGGCATCGGGTAAGTCCAGAAGCTCTTGAGCGATGGTTCCATGCCCTTCACTCACGGCCTCATTCAGGCCATCTTCCACGAACAATAAAGCATTCGCTTTCGCATAGGCTTTGGCGGCCGCCTTGGCGGCATCAAAATCTGCACCCACTAAACGCAGCTTCGCCCCCATGGCAGCCATGCGTTCAACTTTTAAGGGATTAGCGTTCTCAGCGGCAAATACGATTAATTCACAACCCAAACGCGCGCATTCATAGGCCAGAGCCTGCCCCCAATTGCCAGCGCTAGCCGCCACGATCGGTTTGGCCTCCGCAGCTGCTGTAGTGCTTGCATTGGAAGTTGCTGAATCTGCCTGCTCTAGTAAAGACCGCTCTTGTAACGACTTTACCTGCATCAATTGCGCCAGCAAAAAGCTCGCCCCGCGCCCTTTAAAGCTGCGGATTGGGTTAACGCTCTCGACCTTGCAGAACACCCGACACTGAAAAAGCTGAGATAAAGAATCACTGAAATACTGAGGCGTATCCAAAAATTCCGCCGGTATTTGCTGGCGCGCCAGTGGTACCCGATTCACTTTTAAGCGCGATGGCGGCCGCTGCCCAGCCAGTAGTTGCTCGCGCTGATCGATAGCTTGACGATCAGCGGGTTGTTGCACATGGTCCGTCATTAATACGCCATCGAGATGATCCATTTCGTGCTGCACCAACTCGGCCATATCCGCCGGTAAATGCTGCCAATGACGCCAACGCCCTTGATTATCTTGATAACGCACACTAATCGATACCCAGCGTCGCACACGCACTAGCGCGTCGGGCACCGATAAACAATCGTCCCACACCCAATGTTGTTGTTCAGAGTGCCAGGTGATTTCAGGGTTAATCATGACAATAGGCGCGGCACCCAAGTTGAGCACAATCAAGCGCTTCGACAAGCCGATTTGCGGTGCCGAAATGGCTCGCCCATAACCCTGTTTTTGACGAAAACTCAATAAAGTGGCGTCTAATTGCCTGATCCAGTCCGGTCGAATCCGGCCCGCTACGGCATCACAACGCCAATCCACCGGCTCGCAAATTTGGCGCAATACCGCCAGTGCCGCAGTTTCGCTGGATTTTAATAGGGTTTGAACGTCGCTCTGCTTGAAACTTGAGCCGCCCTCTTGAGCCATTACACCACTGCCTTTTTAAAGATAGACTTCAGCTTAGCCGCAATGAAAATACAATAGGCCGCATAATACAGAGCATTAACGCGGCCAAGCCGCATTGATGTCATCGACGGTGAAACCCATGCTGGATCGTTACGACCGAAAAATATTGGATGTTTTACAGCGCGATGCGCTAACACCAGCGGCACGCATTGGCGATGCCATTGGTTTATCGGCAGCGGCCGTGCAACGCCGCATTAAACGACTACGGCAACAGGGAGTCATCACTGAAACCGTTGTTCATGTCGACCCTAAAGCCCTTGGCTTTCCTATTCACTGTGTGGTTGGGGTCGATTTAGACTACGAATCGGCCCAGGCTATCGATCGCTTCGCTCAACAAGCCCAATCTCATCCGCAAGTTCAGCAGTGTTATTACGTTACCGGCCCTACCGATTTCATGCTGATCGTCATTGCCCATGATATGGAGCATTACGAGCAGCTCACACGGGATTTATTTTTATCGAACCCGAACGTGAAAAGCTTCACCACCCACGTGGTTTTAGAGCGCCAGCTTTGCGGTCAATATATCCCGCTGGAACCTGAAGATTAATATCGCTTTTCTCTAAGACTTAAAATCGCAAAAAAATTGCCCCGACTAGCGGGGCAAAAACGATCATCAAAGAGGACGGTTAAACGAATGAATCAGATTTACAAAGTCTCGGTCGAAAGGTTTGAGCAAACATCGGAGTTACGCTCACACACTTGATAAGTGAAAGTGCCTGAGCCGGGTCGATCATTAAATACGCCATCGTTGCGGGTTCTGGCTCTACGCTCACCGTTACGGAAGATGTCGACACGGGTGCCATTGGCGCCACTCCACTCTAAACGCACACGGCCACGGCTACGCAGGCTGGTATCCAAGGTGATGGGGAAGGCATTAGGATCGCTAACACTTACCGATTGTGTCGCGCTTGCACTTGCCCCTTGGTTATCAGTAACCGTTAGCGTCACGTCAAAACTACCGCCAGCGGCATAAGTATGGCTGGTGGTCACACCACTACCATTGTTGCCATCACCAAAGCTCCAATCGTAGCTAACAATACTGCCATCACTATCGCTGCTGCTCGAAGCATCGAAGTCACAGCTCAAGTCGTTACAGTTAGCATTGAAGCTCGCACTGGGCGGCGTGTTCACAGGGCCACCATCGCCACAGCTGGGCGCGCGGAAGCTACAGACGCGGGTATTCCATTGGAAGTTACCCGTGGTTTCTACGTATTCGTTGGTGTGCCAAAAGGTACATTGATCCACCGGATCAACACTGGTGCTGGAGTAGTCGGCCCAGCGGTTCGCACCTTCGGTTGAACCCGTGCCTTCAACACAGGAAGATTCCGCTTGAACCTGACCGGGACCATCAAAACCACGCTCGTGCAGCGTGAAGCGAATGGAGGGGAACACGCCTGAGTTACCGGCAACGGTATAGCCGATACCAATATTACCCACCGAATCCACAGCGGCAGAGCCCATCCAACGATTTAAACCATCGTTGAAGTCCACCACACCAATCGTTGCGCCATTATCACTAACGCTTGCAGCACTGGTCAGCGGGTTTACATCGAAACCAGCCCATAAAACGCCAGCACGATCGCCACCCACATCAACGTTGGTAGTAATCGCAGCTT
>JAKSCJ010000443.1 GCA_022360675.1 Lysobacterales bacterium | reverse complement strand
TTTACCGCTCGGGTGCGGCTGCGGTGGTGCCTTCGAATGTGGAAAGCGCATTATTGTGTGATTTGGTTCAGCGCATCATGATGCAGTCGGAATCTTCATTACAAGATGGTGCGGGCTTAAGCAAGTTACGCCGTTATCGTATTCGTGAGCGGATTCATGTTGAAGCCGACCAGCTGCTGCATATTCAGCAAGGTACTGTGAGCTTAACGGTCTCCGATGCCGACGGCGACGAACGCGTACTGGGTTTTGCTTCCTGTGGCGAGATTGTTTCAGGCCTGGGCGATAGCGGCTTAAACCTGGTGGTCGTAGCCCATAGCGATGTACAAGCGCGACTGGTGCATTGGAGCGAGGTAAAGCAAGACGAAGCCTGCATGAGTGCTTTGCACCGCCGCTTGCAAGTCATGCAAGACTGGTGCTTAGCGCTGACCGAGCCCTCGGTGGACCGCCGCGTGTTACAAAGTTTGCGCTCTTTAGGTCGTCAAGCCGGTGTGGTGGAACAGCATCGTGCAATGTTGGATTTTCATATTACCCATGCCGAATTAGCCGCTGCCATTCGCGCCACCCGCAGTACGGTTACACGCTCCATCGGACGTTTACGACAGCAAGGCCATATCACTATTGCGCGTGGTCCCAGTGGGAGTGATTGCTTCCATCTGGAGTTACCCAAACATTTTGTTTGATCCTTAAAGGCTGTGATCGAGTGCTGATATTAACGCGCTTAACAACCCATTGAACCAATGCGCTTGCTAACTTACCGAGGCTGGGTTTGTACTCAGCTTCGGCTTTGTTGTTCATGATGATCAAGTAGCCATGGCGTGGTCGAATCTTGGCTTTAAGCCCGCTCTTTAATACTGATCTTTTATCCCAGTTTTTTAACCCTGCTTGTTATCAGCTGGGCTTTAACTATGCGGCAGTGGCTCAAAAACCAAGTCTTGATACTGAAGTGTTTGCTCTAACCAGCCTTGTTGCTGGGGTTCTGTGTACAAGCGTTGACCGCCCAAGCATGGGAAACCGGCGGGTGCGTTGGGATACAAGCCGGGCACTAATACACGCACCACACTTAAACCCGAAACCGCCACATCGCTGGTGGTTACATCCACCGATAGCGCACGCATGCCTTTAGCTTTAAGCTCGGTTAAATAATGTTGGCGAGCTTCTTCTGAACTGGTGTTGGCATTTAACTTGGGTGTGTTGACTTGATCGATACCGATGTACTGCGCAGGCTTTAAGATACGTTCAGCATACTGATGGGTGGCAGGGTCCAAGTAAAATTGGCTTTGGCAGCCCAGATCGGTGATATCGTGAAAGTCCTTTCGGTAAGACTCGGCATAACGGCGATCTTCGCGATACGGTTTATAGACGTTGGCATCGAGAATACCGGCGTTCATGGCTTGCCAAACACTGCCTTGTGGGTCTAATAAGCCTTGAGCAAAGCCGCGTAATTGAACGGCCTCAATTAAAGCCTTTTTCACCGCCGCACGCGCATCAGGCCGACAAGCCACACCTAAGGTCATGATGTGATCTTGTTGATCGTGCAATAACACGCCCATCACCGGTGCCGAGAAAATACTGGGTATTTGAATAACCTGATAATGCAGGTGTGGGCACGGCACGCGGCTGTGGGTCCAGCTTTCTAGCTCGGGCAAAGACTTAGGGTCGATACCGATGGCCGGGCTGCCGGAATGCCACCAAATCATCGTGGCATCACGTTCAATCAATTCTTCTAACGCTGAACGTTCGGCATCGGCGCGGCCACGTCCGGCGGCAATGCCCGAATACATCACAAAATTATTGTGTGGTTCGTCGCGTAGCTGGCCGGTGTAGTAATTGATATACACCAAAGATGCGGGCACCCAAACCGCTTCGTGAGTCAGTAAATCCTGGGCTTGCACCCAGTTGATGGCCAGATCTTCGCTTAAGGGTTCAAAGGGAAAACCTTCTTCGGCGTATTGCTCGGGCGCGTAGAGTATCCACTCAGCGGGGGCGATCGCCGCTTCACCGGCGGCGCGTAATGCTTGATAACTGGTCTTGCGTAAGCCTGTGGGAATGTAGTTTCCACAATACCGTTCAATGGCCTCGCCGATGGCGGCGTAGTGGGCTAGGTTTTCATCATCGTAAGACGCACCAAAGGCAATACGGTCGCCTTGCCACTGGCCAAGTAAAGCACTGTTGGTAACATGTGCCAGCTTCGCGTGCATGGCCAGCGGCACATCGTCACTTAACGGGCGATCCACAATGCTGGTTACAATGCCATAGCGTTGATCGCAAAGCAGTTCGTAATCGAAAAACTCTGCGCCTGAAGGCTCTGCGGTGGTGGCTGGGCGGGCTACCGTACTCATAGCTAATCCTTTAACAATAGGGGCCTGTATGCGGTTTAGGACAAACGATTTGGGGTCTTAAGCTGAAACCGTAGATTGATCGCTTGATTGCGCAGCAGTGCTGGGCGTATTCAGACGGCGCACAGCCTCGGGCAGGGCTTGCCCGAGGGCGCTTATGTGTTGCAGCACAATGTGACTAAACTCATCGGTGCTCGCTGGGTTTTTGGCAGTAGGGCTTCCCGACGGATCGGCCTGATTGGTTGCTTCGTTTGACTGCAACTGCTCTAAAGTATGGAAAACCCGTTCCGCCAGAGGCACCGGAGCCGTGGCTGGTAGTACCCACATGCCTTGCACCAGCGCCAATTGCCGCAATGCGTTTAATGAACCATCAGCAGATGAACCTGCGGCCACAGCGATGATACCCACCGGTTTTTGCACCAGTAGATCGTAACCAATCCATTCGATCGCGTTTTTCATGACCGCCGATATTGTGCCGCAGTATTCGGGCGTGGCCAGTATGAGAGCGTCACTTTGCTGCACTGCTTCGCGTAGCTTGAGCACGGCATCGTTAGTTTGTATACCGTCGCACAAGGGTAAGTGCATTTGCGACTGCGGCCAGCTTTGGCATTGGGCACCGGCTTGTTCGGCTGCTTCCAGAGCAAAATTTAATGCCCGTAAGCTATACGCACCGTCGCGCACACTGCCGCATAAACCTAAGATGCGCACCGCCGGGCCAGGGTTTGTTGGCTTATGGGCTTCGTGATGCGTTGATTCATGATTGGGTGGAAGGTCTTGATAAGCCATGGCAATTACTCAGGTCGCAGGTGCTGCGGGCAAGGGCAAAATTTGATGTTGCTGTGTTGCTGCGGTATGGATATCAATACTCCATTGGCAACCATCGCGGCGTGTTTGTTGGTTCAGTGTTAATGGCGTTTGATTGGCGGCAATATCGGGCAATAAGCTTTGCATAAAATCGGCAAGAAAGTGCATCACGATATCGGCAGCCCGGCTATGGGCATGAGCGGCCATTGTGGGTGCTTTTACCTGGCTTGCATCAGCATTTGCTACTTGCTGCTGATATTGCAAAAAGGCTTGCGGATAATCGGCCGATGCTAAACGCCGCCCTTGTACATCACGCAAGCTAATGAGGCTATCTGGGCGAATCAATGGACCAATCAATAATTGATGGCCTTCGTGGTAAGCGCCCAGGTAACTTAGCTTGTGTTCACGGCAATGGTTTTCTAAAGCGATGCTTTGTTCGATGTTTTGCCAAGTGTCGATGTGCATCACTAATTGATGTTTTGTGCTTGGCTCGCTTGCCACACCGGCTTGAGCCTGGTGCTCGTACCAAGCTTGGGGTGTTGCAAAATGCATCAACTCACTACGGCCGCCATTGGTTTGACCGCTAGGGCAGGGGGCGTGTGATATTTTCTTGTTTGCAAAGCCGGATAATAAATGCTTTAAGGTATTGCAAAAGTCGCTGGAACCGATCAACTGGATCGATAGTGTGGCTTCTGCTTGAGTGTGCGTTTGATCGCTTGCACTAATTTCTAACAAGCCAAAGCTTCTAAATTCTTCAAACTCTTGATGTAACTCGGCCTGGGCAATGGCTTGCTGCTGCTGGCTGCCGTCTTTATAAGGCGTGCTCAGTATCTTCTTTAATTGCGCTATTTTTTGCGGGTCGGCATTAAGGCTAATCCACTGATCGCCCGGTGCGTAGAGTAACCAAGCGGTATCGTCTTGTGTGGCGATGAGGTGGTATCCTGCCTTTAGTTGAAAGGCGTTAACACTGGTATCCATCGGCTTGAGCGTCCCTTAGTTTCTAGCCTTTAAGTACTTAAGCTTTGGCATTGGCTTTGCCATCCGTGGACTAGGCTTAGTGCCGACATCAGGGTTCTTGCGGCTTAGCAGGCTGAGATGTGTATTAGATATTAGTGGTTTATAGTAAGGTTTGTTAGAGACTCGGATTTAGCATCGCTAAACCCGAGCCGATAAGATCGATTAGCAACAACCGGTCTTATTTTTTCCAGGTAAAGCCGTTATGTACCAAACCGTGGTTAGACAGTGCATTGAATACGTTCAGGTCTTTAACATTGTTTAATTGTTGGAACATGATGATCTCCTTGAATACTTGATAAGTTGTTGTTCCTCAACAACGGAAGGGGCGTAACGCCAGCACCAAGCTTAGAAGGTCACATCATGATTTGTTGTGATCAAAACCACGCCGTTCACGTTTTTTGAAAACGCTATAGGTTTTTGTTACGTGTTGTACATCACTTTTTTATTGTTCCTATGAGTTGCCGCTGAGCTTACAATAGGTCTTGCAAACACTTGCCTTTAAAAAAGCAATAAGGAAATCGAAATGGTGAAACCTTCACCGTCATTAAACGTATTCAATGAACCTTTGGTCTCGTGTTCAGAGGAACCCACAACCGGTTTTTTCCGCAATGGTTGCTGCGATACCTGTACCCAAGATGTGGGCTCGCATACGGTGTGCGTGGTGGTTACCGCCGAGTTTTTGGCCTATAGCTTAGAGCAAGGTAACGACCTCACCACACCGAACCAAGACATGGATTTTCCGGGACTACGCCCGGGTGATCAATGGTGTTTATGTGCGCCGCGCTGGCTGGACGCGTATCGGGCAGGCTGTGCACCCAAAGTGCGTCTGCAATCGACGCACTTGGCTGCCACAGAGATTATTGAAATGAATATTTTGCGCCAGTTTGCGATGGATGTTCATTAACGCCGAAAGCGCTGCATGAATCGTTGTGCATGCTGCCGAAATTTAACTAAGCCACGACGTGCCCATTCAAACTCTAAAGCTAAAATGGCAAGTCCAGCCGGAATCACAAGAATGGCCGGGCCTGGTAACACAATAAAGGCGATGCCAATTAATAACACCAAACCGCCGACTAAACCGATTCCCAGCTTTTTACCCATCGAGAGCGCGTAGGTGGCGGTGGATTTCATTTCTCTGATCGCGCCTGGGCTGGCCGCTTCACGACTGATGCGCTGTAAACCAGGGCCTAGATTGGCTTTCAATTGACGATCGAGCTGCTTGAGATTGGGGCCTAATTGCTCATTAAGCAGTCTTAGACCCCGCTGTAATGTGCGCTGCCATGAGCGTGAACGATAGGAATATGCGCCCATACGATGCTCCCATTTCTGCTTGGTATTCACTCTAGCGCTTTCGCTTCGGGCGCGACTGTGCCAGTGGTCATAGGTATCGCATCCATACGTGTCAGCGCTCAGGTCGCAGAAATACTATGGCGCAACTAACTCAGGGCGGCGGGGCCCTTTTCTGCGGTGGTGGTCGGCGTAAAGGATTGCGCTTGGCGGCTTTGCCGCGCACTTTACCGCAAGTGGTCCAAACCGGAATGCTGAAACTTAAGGGCTGTAGTGGGTCTGGCGGTTGCGCTCGACCACACATACGCTGCCCGTTGGGCAATGTGGTTTCCAGGCGAATCGTGCCGTCGGTTTCGGTCCAGGCTTTTTGTTCCAAGGCACCGGGTGGCGCGTATTGTTCAAACCAGGAGCTTTGATCGGGCATAAGTGGATCGACCCAATTGCCGGGCAGCTGCCCGTCTTGATCGCCCGCATTACTGCCTTGCTCCGATTGCGTCTGTGGCGCTAAGTGGTTGCCTTGGCGCAATAGTTGATCACGCCAGGTCCACGTGCTGGGGCTATCTTGACTAGGCTCGGTGGTAATTACGTCTAAGGGCTCAACGGCAGGCTCAGCTGCCGCAGGTGGGCTGGGTGCGGGATTACTGGGTGCGATTTCGCTGACTACGGGTTCGTCTGGAGGCTGAGTTTGCGGTTCGATTTCAGCTTCAGCCGGTACATTGGGTGTGGGTTCGGGTGTTGGCTCCTCCACCGTGGGTTCCGGCGTAGGAATGATGCTGATTTCGTAGCTGATCTCGGCTTCTGGCACCACCTCGGGAGCCGATAAATCGGGCAACTGGGTTAATAGATACACATGCAGTAATAGCGAGCCCACCACAGCCCAAAATAAGGCACGTTTGATGCTTTGAAGCAGCTTTTGGCGCCATTGCTCAGGTGGCGAAAAGATGGGGGACGAAGGGAGCGTCCAAAACTCTGCATCACTGCTTACCGCCATCCACTGTGCTCCAAACGATGCTGTACGGGTTGTTTCTGCTGAACTAGCAGCTGGGCGTTTGATTGTGCCCACTGTGGCAGAACGTTCGTAGTGCTGTTGGTCATAGGTTGGTTTTAGCTGGTTTTAAGTTGTTTTTTTAAGATGATGCTGGCGGTGTCTTGACCCGAGCGCTTAGAGCATGACGGGTGGCTGGTATAATGGCCGATGAACCGTTAAGAAGACGCAAGCTCCGTGTTAAACGGTGCTTGTTTCCCCGCCATTGCACGATCTCCTTCCGCTGCTGGACTTCGTTAGGTGCACACAGACGCCTCGCGTTTTGCTGTACGCCAGCGCCACGCCAGAGCGCCATGCTGACTTCAATGGCAATTCCTGCATCGAAGGCTGTGATCCCCATGTTCGACTGGCAAGCTTCCGCATTAAAGGCATTACAAGCCAAAGACCCTGAACAAAAGTGCCGTTTAGTGCACGCTCTGTGGCAGCAGTGTGCCGATCAAACGCTGACCGCTGTAGAACATTGCCAGGCGCCGGAACAACCTGGCCGTCCGGCACAACCTGAACTCGTGCACCCCAATGCGGTGCCGCGCCGCCGGTTAGGAAGCGATAAAGGGCGTGCCGCTTTAGTTCATGCGGTGGCGCATATCGAATTTAATGCCATAAATCTGGCGTTAGATGCCGCGTTGCGCTTTCCGGGCATGCCCACGGCCTTTTATCACGACTGGCTGAGCGTGGCTGAAGACGAAGCTCGTCATTACGAACTATTAGCGCAGCGACTGGCCAACCTGAATTGCCGCTACGGTGATTTACCCGCCCACAATGGCTTGTGGGAAATGGCCATGGCCACCTCGGGCGATGTGATGATGCGCATGGCCTTGGTGCCGCGAGTTTTGGAAGCGCGTGGCTTAGACGTTACCCCCGGAATGATCGAGCGTTTAATGAGTGCCGGTGATGAGCAAACCGTGGCTGCGTTGCGCATTATTTTGGCTGAAGAAGAACGCCATGTGGCCATTGGCAGCCATTGGTTTCAGTGGATTTGCCAGCAACGGGATTTACCGCCACAAGCCACTTTTTTACAGCTACTGCGAGAACACTACCAAGGCCAGATTGCGGGTCCGTTTAATGAGGACGCGCGCTTAAGGGCAGGTTTCAGTGAAGAGGAAATGCAAGCGTTGGCCCAACTGGATGCCAAAGCCAGCTGATGCTTCAGCAGTGCTCGTAAAGGCTGAGCGTAGAATCTGCTAAGCCGCCTGCTTGGCTTAGTCGTTCGTTATGGTTTTAGTCTCAAATACAAGTATTTGCTTGTATTCACTGGTAAGCTTAGTAGACTCTTCACGGGTGGGTTGTAATGACGGATCAAGCGCTCACAACGGAACAAAAATTCCAAAAAATCTGGCAAACCGTAGCGACGATCCCCATAGGTTGCGT
>JAKSCJ010000116.1 GCA_022360675.1 Lysobacterales bacterium | reverse complement strand
ATGCTAGCTTATAAACGTAACGAAATGCGTCCGAAGATTTCGCGCTTCTTTAGCGTTTGGGGCTTGCCCGATCCCGAGTCAGATACCGAGGCTTTCTTGGCTTTAGTTCTGCACTTAGAATACGAAACCTTGTCGGCGCGTTTGCGTGAAGACACCGAACCTGATGTACGCCGTATCTTAAAGAACTTTCTCTCGCATTTACTCAATCGCCAAGGCGAGAGTAACGTTTCTAAAGATATTCACTAAACCATATACATTGGGTTGATCTAAATAATTCTTCCGTTATTCATTCTGGGTGATGGGAGTGCCCTGCACTCCATCCCCACGGCTGTTTTACCTTCCTTGTATTGAGTCACCTGCCACGCTCGCTCACAATATGCACTATTGAACATAAACAGGCGTGGGCATGTCGGACATAACAGAAACCAAACAACGACGCTGGTCTTTTGACGGCATGGGCTCTTTAGGCGCCATTTTAGTGGGTATTGCCGCCCTGTACTTGAGCTGGGATCAAGGCCGCTTAATGCGCGAAGAAATACGTGCCTCGGTGTGGCCTGCGCTACAACTCCACGGCTTTGTGAACAGCAGCGACGAAAACCTGGCTGTGGGTTTGCGTATTCAAAATGCCGGTGTTGGCCCTGCCTTAGTCGAGCAGGTGCGTGTGTATCATCGCGGCGAACTAATACGCGATGTTCAACACTTAGGTGAATACTTTCCCTCCACAGCCGAGCGCTCCTTTGAAAAACTAAGCGGCCGTATTATTGCCGCCGGTGCCGAGGTGAAACCATTTGAGTTTCGCTATCAGGCCGCAGCCGATCAAGATGCGGTGGTGGTGTTGAATGGTTTGGTTAGCGATTGGAGCGGCGATGTATGTTATTGCTCTAGCTTAAAGCAATGTTGGGTGCGCAGCCTTAGCACCGAGCCACCACGTGAAGTGGCGGCTTGCGATGCCCAAGCGGTGAGCGATATTTAAAGCACATAACTTAAGTTGAGCGCTGTAAGGTGGACGGCTAGGTGTGGTCGTTTTCCCGTTAACCTTTGGTGCGGTAGGACAGACTATTTGCCCTTGTGCCGTTGCATTGCCCTGGCAGTTGGTTTATCCAGTGGGCAATTAGGGCAAGCCCTTGTTCGTGCACCAGGCTGCGCCCCAGTTCGGGCATCATTTGGCCGGGGTCTGTGCTGAGCATGCGGTAATGCAGTATCGATTCATGGGCCGCACCTGGAACAATGGCATATTGATGCCCGCCGCTACCCTTACCAGCCGCCACCGGTGGTTTACACAAACCTAAGCTGCGTGGATCTTCGTTAAACCAATCTAAGAATAAACCCGACGTATCGGCGGGACCTTGGGTGTTATGGCAATGGGCGCAGTTGATATCTAAGTAAGCCCGCGCCCGTTGTTCAATGTTGTGGGTTTGGGTATTCCAGACCACGGCTTGTGGGCGTTGATGCTGCTCTGGTACGTCCGTTAATAAGCCCTGTGCTTGCCAGTAGTCCAACTGATTCATTGCACCTTGGAAATAACTAAAAACGGTGTTTAAATATCGTGCTTTGGGCCCGATGGGCACAGGCTCGCCAGTGCTGTGATTACTGGCATGGCAACCTGCACATTGATTCGTATCGGGAACAAGATAATCGAAAGCCATGTTGGTTTGATCTTGCTGTGGATCATAAGCACTTAACTCGATCCAATCGCCGCCCGGTGCTAAGAAGGCTTCAGTTTGTTCACGATTCCACACATATGGAATCGCCTGCCAGCCGTCGCTTTGATGCATCAAAATACGTGTTTCCAGTAAGCGTACTTGATTGAGCATTAAACCTTTACCATCAAAACCAAATAACGAACCTTCGCTCAATAACACCCGATGGCCATCGTTAGGTCCGTTGGCGGTATCTAATGGATAGTAAAAAGTCTTACTGATTATTGTGCCTACAGGAAAGGTAAAGATGTCGTCGGCTTGATACTGCGCGGTTTGTCCTGGGGGTAACCATACGGTGCGTAGTTTTTGTGCGTAGTCGGTAAATAGCGGTGTGCTTAAATCGTAAACCTGTACACGATCATTGAGTTGTAACTGTTGTTCATTGCGTAGCGCGGCTTGAACAAACAACCCCCAATCACTTAAGCGTTGCGGAATGTGATCGCGATCGAAGGTTTGCACGCCAGTTGGCGTTCGCTGACAAGACTGCGAGCCAAGCACGAGCATGCCGATTAGGATGACTTTCAATAAGCGCATCGCCATCACTCCTCATTAATCGGCTTGGTTTGCTAATGTTAACTCCACCGCTGGCAGTGGTTCGTGGCGGCATTCATGGGGTGTTTTATCGGTGCTGATATCGCTATAGCCATTGCCTGCATCCACATTAACAATGCCGCTGTCGCCGTTATCTAAGCAAATGGCTAAGTGTTTGGGTAATTGGCCATTGTGTAATAACTCAGGATTCATCACGCCGTCCCATAACACATCGGGCAAATGGCCACTAAAGCCAAATACACTTAAGCGCAGTGCTTTGAGTTCTAATAAGCTGGGTGCATCACCGCCACCGCTAAACTCATTGTCGTGAATAAAGATGGTTTCAGGGTAGGGATCAAAATGTTCAGGCAGTTTTGTATCGCCTGCATAACCGGCTGAAAAATAACTGCTGATAATAACGTTGGCGGTAACATTATCGCGGATATCGTTATTAAAAATTTCCACCTTATCGTTGGCATTAATAACGATGCCCGAGCCTGCTGGAACGCTGGCAACGGCTGTTCCTTTAGGGGCAAAGTTATCGGTATTATTGTGATGTACTTGGTTTTGATAAACCCGGGTGGTGTGTCCTTCTTGGCTTAAGCCGGGTAAGTTAAACACTAAGATACCACCGGTGTTATCGAGTGCTGTGTTTTCATAAACATCGGCACCAATGGTGTTTTCGATTTCAATACCGGCCACATTAAACTCAGCACGGTTACGCCGCACCACCACCGCACTGGACTGCCCCACATAAATGCCTGCATCGGAAGCACCAATAACATGGTTGTCTTCCAATAATACTTGCTCGCACTGCACCGGGTATAAACCATAGCTACCGTTGTTTTCATCGGGGCCGTTGGTCCATTCAATCTTCACACGGCGAATAATTAACTCGCGACATTCATTCACCTTAATGGCATCGCCTATGGTGTCTTCGATGGCGAGATCTTCAATGATGATTTGATCGCCATGTACCAATAAACCCTCGGCACCTTGTTTCTGACCTTTAAAGCTCAGCACCGTTTCGCTCATACCCGCACCGCGAATAGTGACTTGCGAGGCGTTTAGGCTTAAACCGCGACGTAACTGATAGCGCCCTGCTGGAATATCGATGACATCGCCCGCTTTGGCGTTGACCAACTGGGTGATGAGTTCTTGTTGAAAACGTTGCTGCTCGTTTTTTTCTGCAGGCGAGAGGGCCTGTGGCTCGTTATCGTTATTACAGGCGCTAATGCTGCCGAGTAAAACCAGAGCTGCGGCCAGCTTGATACGCTGAGCGAAAAATTGATTGGTTTGTGATGTAAGTGCGATGCGACGAGGAGTATTCATATCGATTAAGAAGCCTTTCTACCGTAAAACGCCACCCTGGCGTACTCGGTTGGGAATCATTGCTTAAGTGGAACTATTCAAATGGTACGTTAGTGCCACAAGCTCGTAAAGCCATACCGAAATGGCGATTTGTCTTTTCTGTGGGCCAGGGTTATGCTTTATTGGTACGTATGTACCAATTTATTATTGGCGAATTGAATGCAGGGACGTGTTCGCCGCCCTAGGGGTACGACGCGCTTAAAAGCAATGAAATAACGAAGAGGGAAAACCGTGCTGGCAACGATCATTAGAGGCATCTTAAGCGCCTCAAATTACACATCCGTCGATATCACGACTTATCAAGGCAAAGGCGGAGCGATTGATCACCGGCCGTGTTCTTATGCACTAAGGCTTACGCCTTATTCGAGTTTTTTGGCGCTATCGCTCTTGTGTTTACCCGCCGTGGTTGCGGCTCAAGACAACGCCGCTGAGGTTGAAGCGCGTGCTGAAATTCGCGCTAGCGGTGATGAACCCGAAGCGGATGTAGCGCCAGCATCCGATACCGCACAACTGGGTGCGGTCACTGTCACCGCCCAGCAGCGGGAAGAAAGCGCGCAAGATGTACCCATCAGCATCAGCGTGTTTAGTCAACAAGAAGCACGCGACTTAAATGCCTACGATATTAACGATTTAGGTCAATTCACGCCGGGTTTAGAAACCAATAATTTAAGTGTGACCCAACCCCGTTACACCATTCGGGGCATCACCACTAATGATTTCGGGATTGGCAGCGACCCGGCGGTGGGCGTGTATGTGGACGGCGTGTATGTGGGCCGCAGTGGCGCGGGCCAGCTGAATTTTAACGATGTGGAGCGAATCGAAGTCTTAAAAGGCCCGCAGGGCACTTTGTTCGGTCGCAATGCCGCTGCTGGCGCGATTCATGTGGTGAGCAAAAAACCCCATGCACAGACCGAAGGCAATGTGCGTTATCAGGTGGGAAATCACGATCGCCACCGAGTCGAGGGCTTGTTCAATACAGCCTTGACCGATTCCATATACTTGCGTGCCAGTGGTGTGTTTAATCGTCGTAATGGCTGGATCGAGCGTCCCAACGGCCCCGATCTCGACGACGAAGAACAATACGGCTTTCGCCTCGGTCTATTGTGGGATAT
>JAKSCJ010000296.1 GCA_022360675.1 Lysobacterales bacterium | reverse complement strand
AGCAACACCATGGGTGAGGTGAATCCGGGCGATAACCTGGGCTTTACATTGAACTTGCTGAATGCGGGTCCGCAAGATGCCAGCAATGTACAAACCCAGGTGAACTTGCCCAGCAATGTGAGCTTTGTGTCATCAGCGGGTAATTGCGCTAGTGCCAGCGGTCAAACGCTGAGTTGGAATCTGATGAGCATGGCCAATGCGGATATGGCCGACTGTGACTTTGTGGTGACGGTGAACTTTGGTACCGAGGTGGTGATTACCGCTTCGACCACCAGCGACACCAGTGATCCGGTGGGTGGCAATAACACCAATATTGTCAATGGCAGTGTTAGCGTGCAACCTTTGGTGGTGCCCACCTTGCAAGGCTTTGGTTTGATTTTGTTATCACTGTCGCTATTGGTGGCAGGGGTTTGGCGAGGCCGTCAATATCAACAATAACATCACTGATAAGTGATCGACGACGGTACCAGCACCGGGTCTGATTAAAGACCCGGTGGCTTGCTTAAGCGATTTCTCTTTACGATATTTCTAGTGTTGTTTTCGTTTCTCGAAGTCATTCTTTACAATCTGCACTAAAGTTAAGCCCGGACTGATCACTCAGCCGGGCTTTTTTTTAAACTCGTCCTCGTCTTAAGCAGGTCTAGCCGCTGGGTTATTTTAGCTATTGGCACACTGGCTTAAAGGTAGTGTGCTGGCTTCGATGGTTTGCCCGGTATGGGTATCTTCCAACCAAACCACCAAGGCGGCATTATTGGTAACCATATCGCCGGGTAGCTTGGTGCTAAATGCTTGATCGGGATGAAACGGGCCTTCAAAGGCGCGTACTACGTGGTCGTGATGTAGTTGGCGGCCACGGTTTTCGCCGCGTTCGACCTCGGTAATGAGATTGCTTTCAGTAACTGCGATGAACGCACGGGCATTTTTAGGCCAGTTTTTATCGCTGTTAATGGAGGCGGTGACTTGGCCGTCGTTTAACGCGGCTTCCACGGCAAAAGGAAAGCCTTGTACTTTGGCCTGGGAAGCACTAAGGCCGCGATGCCATTGGCGATGTTCTGTGCCATTCACCACAATTTCTGGCGTGTAAATGGTGGATTGCCGATTATAAGCGCCTACGCCCCGTTGGCGTTGGGTGAAGCGCGCATCAGAAAAACGGTCGCGCCAGCCTAAGTAGTTCCAATAATCCACATGAAACGCTAAGGGAATCAACTGACTATCGGCGGGTAAGGCCGAGAGCCAGCGATCGGCTGGCGGGCACGAGCTGCAACCCTCGCTGGTGTAGAGTTCGACCAACTGAACGTTGCTATGAGAGCTGCTGGTGGCGCATTGATCGCCAGCAAAAACACTGGTGGAAGCCATGCAGGCGGTTATAAGGGTAAGCCAACGGCGCATAGTCGATTCCCTGTCGTCAATTCAAGAAAAGGCAGCCTGCCACGCATATAAAAATGATAGCAAGCCTCATTTGAAGACCGTGGCATTCAACAAGGGCTTGCACGCATTGGCCCAATGACGAGCTCAAATCAATGGATGAGGCTGGGAATATCGGCAATGCCAGTGTGGAAGGATCTAGTGTGGAATGAAAAATAAAAACGGCGCTACTTTTACCGGAGCGCCGTTTTGTTGCTGCATTATTGGCTGGGCTTTTAGTGAGCTTGAGCCCAGCGTTTAATACCGGGAATGCGTGCTAAGAGCCGATGACGAATAAAATGCCACAGTGGGTTCAACACACGACGCCGTAAACCATTCCATAAACGACGCGGTACATGGCGTAGATAATCGAGCCAGTTGTAGATGGTGGGCAAAAATACCAGGCTCACCACAGTAGAGAACAACAGGCCGCCCACAATGGCACGAGCCATGGGGAAGTAGGGCGGACCATCGCCACCCACTTGGGCACTGCCCACGCATAGAGGCAACAAGCCCAGCACGGTGGTGCCCACTGTCATCAAAATGGGGCGTAAGCGATCGTGGCCGGCTTCTAAAACCGCAGCGTTGCGCTCCATGCCTTGGGCCCGTAGCTGGTTGATGTGGTCAATCAGCACAATCCCGTTATTCACCACGACGCCAATCAAGATCAAAATACCGATCATGCCCATGAACGAGAAGGTGGTGCCAGTCACTAAGAAGAACCAGTACACACCCACCACCGAGAACAAGATGGAAACAATCATGGTGGCTGGATACAGCAAGGACTCAAACAAAGCGGCCAAGACGATATAGATAATGACCATGGCCAGCACAATGTTGAGCAACATTTTTTTGCCGGTGATATCTTCACGGGCAAAGCCACGGCCCAAACGCCACTGATAACCGGCCGGTAAATTCACCAGATTCATTTTAGCTTCGATGGCTTCACGGGCGTTTTCCATGGTGATGCCATCCAAATTAGCTTGCAGCACCAGTGCGGTTTCACGGTTCAAACGACGCACCGTATTGGGGCCGTCTTTTTCGGTGATGTCCACCATGGCCATTAAGGGAATCTGCAAACCTGCGGTGTTGGTTAGCTTGATATCTTTCAAGGCATCGGGGCTGCGTTTATCGGCATCGCGAAATTGCAGCTTCACAGGCACTTCGCCTTGCTCGGCACGGTACTCGCGTAAATTCACACCCCGCAAAGCAATGGCAACGGCGCTGGCCACTTCTTGGGTGCTAAACCCTAATAAGCGCGCGCGTTCACGATCGACCCGCACTTGCAACTCACGCTCGCCCGGGTTGCTGGGCATGCGTACGCTGCTTAAGCCTTCGATCGTTGATAACACATGAATAACATCGGCACCGGTTTCGCGCAGTTTTTCGCTGGAGTCGCCAATTAAAGTGATGGAAACCCCTTGGGCACCACCCGTGCGATTTTGATCGAAGCTGGGTTTGCCGATGGCAATTTTAGGTAAACCTTCTTCGATTAACGTGGCAATCTCAGTGCTGGGTAAGATGGCGTCTTTATCTTCGGTGAGCAGCACGGTGGACTGGGCGCTGCCGCGCTCATCGTAGTAGGTGTATACCGCGCGAATCTCGAAGCGTTCCTGATTGCTGTAGAGGTATTCCTCAATACGATCCACCGACGCTTTCACTTTATCGAGCGGATACTGGCTATCTAGGTTGTAGCGCAGATACAAGGTTCGCGTGAGGCTGGCAGGAAATAAATCGCTTTCCACAATGGAGGCGGGTATCACGATTGAAGCGAAGGTTAAGACAATCAAAAGGCCCGTACGCCAGCGCGCCCGCAGTGTCCAGTGCAGCATAGCCACGTACACTTTGCGTAACTTGTCCAAAATAGGCGATTGCTTAGGCGTGGACTGTGCCTTTAAACGGCTGGCCAGCATGGGAATAACGGTTTGCGCCATGATCAGCGAAATGACCAGCGAGACCACAATGGCCACCGCCACATGGGACATAAACACCGAGATATCATTTTGCTCGCCGAAAATATTCGGTAAAAACACTGCCGCGCTAGTGATGGTGCCAGCAGCCACTGCTAATGCGACTGCGCGCACACCGCGAATGGTGGCTCGCACGGTGGCTTCTGGATCTTGGCTGTCTTCTTTTTCACGCTCGGTGAAAATGCTTTCGGTCACCACCACCGCGTTATCGACCAACATACCCACGGCCAGCATCAACCCCATCATCGATAGAATATTCAGCGACATGCCCAGGAAATACATCACACCTAAGGTGATGAGGATGGATACCGGTACGGCCAGTGCGACCATCAAGGTCATGGGGAGATTACGCAGGAAAAAATACAGCACGAATATGGCTAACAGCGCACCCACCATGCCCGCATTGCGCAGCTCGGCGAGCGAATTCACCACTCCTTCGGACTGATTCTCTAAAAAGAAGAGTTTAATTCCACGCATTTCGGGTTCGGTGCCGATGCGATTCACCTCGTCGATCACGTGGCGACCCACTTCTACCAGATTGGCACCGTTTTCTTTAAAGATACTGACGCCAATCGCGTAGCGTTGATCGAGATGACGCGCATAGTTGCGGCGGGCAGAAGTGTAGGTGACCTCGGCGACATCCGATAAACGCAAGCCGTTATCGCTGATGACCAAGTCACGATATTCATCGATACTTTGAAACTCACCACTGGGACTCACGCGATAACGCTTTTCGTCTTCGCTGATCATGCCAGCCGAAGCTGAGAAGTTGACTTCGCCTAAACGCTGACGCAGCTCATTGAGATCGACCCCGTGGGCGGTGATGCGGTCTGAAATCAGCTCGATGCGAATTTCCTTAGGCTCTAAACCCTGCAACTCCACTCGCGCCACGCCGGGTAGGCGCTCTAAGGGCCGCACCAGGTTGCGAGTGATCATATCGTAAGCATTGGAGAGATCGCGCTCGCTGGAAATCCTAAGCGTTAATACCGGTGCATCGGCGGTGTTGAATTTAAAGACATTAATGCGCCGGATGTCGGCTGGAAGTTGATCGCGAATGGCTTCGATTCGTTCGCGGGCCTCCACCGCTTTAATCGAAACCTCGCTGCCCCAGTCGAACTCTACTTGGAACTCGGCCTCCGAAGCTCTGGAGTTTGAGCTGAGTTCTTTAATACCACCGATGGTGGCCAAGACTTCTTCCACCGGGCGGGTGATCTCGCGCTCCACCTCGTCGGGGGTGGAGCCTTCGTAGGGAATCTGCACCAAAATAAACGGCACATCTAACTGGGGAAAGTATTCCAACGGCAATAAGCGTGAGGAAATCATTCCCACCGCCATCATCGAGATGAAAATCATCACGATGGTGACCGGGCGCTTGATGGCAAATTCAGCAGGTGATGCCATGATGACTCTCCTTCGCCTAAGCGCTTGTGCTGTTTAATGCGGCCGCGGCGACGACTTGTTCATCGCTCTGGCGATCCAGCAGGGAATACACCACGGGCACCACAATTAAGGTTAGCGCAGTGGAAATCGCCAGACCGCTGATCACAGTAATCGCCATGGGGGCGCGGATTTCAGAGCCTTCGCCCAAGCCTAAGGCCATGGGTAGTAAACCTAAGGCAGTGGTGAGTGTGGTCATCAAAATAGGACGGAGCCGTAGCTTCCCGGCCATCACAATGGCCTCGGCCCGTGCAACGCCTTCGCTGCGCAGTTGATTGATTAAATCGATCAACACAATGGCGTTATTCACCACAATACCGGCCAGCATAATCAAGCCAATCATCACCATCACGCTAATGGCCATGCCGGAAAGCTCCAATGCCAGAGCCACACCGATGGCGGCCAATGGCACCGAGAACAAAATCACCAGTGGATGCACTAACGATTCAAATTGCGAGGCCATGACCAAATACACCAGGAAAATCGCCAGACCCAGCGCAAAGAACAGCGATTTACTAGAGGCTTCCAGCTCTTCATTTTGACCCACAACGCGCAAGTTCATGGCGGGTGGAATGGGAACATCGCGCAGCTGTTGCTGAGCCTCGGCCACCGCAGCGCTTAAGGCACCGTAGGCAATATTGGTGGAGATAACGGCAACACGTTCTTGATTCGAGCGACGAATTTCCGCCGGTCCTTCCGTCACCACCACTTCAGCGACCGCTGATAAGGGCACTGGGCGTTCGCTGCGCGGATTGACGATCAGTTGGCGAATATCGTCCACCGATGAGCGGTCTTCTTCTGAAGCGCGGACTAGTACATCGATCTTGCGGTCGCGCCAGCTATAGCGGGTTGCCACAGCGCCGCGCACGGTATTGACCAATTGATCGGAAATTTCTTTTACGGTTAACCCTAAGGCCGCCGCGCGTTCTTGGTCGAAATGCACTTGAACTTCGGGATGGCCGCGTTCCATGCTGGATTCGATATCGACGAAGCGGTTGGAGGCTTCTAAGCGTTGAACCACGGCGGCAGCGGTGCGTTTAAGATCGTCTAGGTTATAGCCCACCACTTCGATTTCTAAAGGCTTATCGAAGCTAAGCAATTGGGGGCGGCTGAAATTGGCCTCGACACCGGGTAGACGATTAATAGAACCGCGCAGTTCAGCAATCGCTTGGCGTTCGCTGGCATCGCTGCTTTCGTTCAAAGCCACCAAGATGCGGCCGATGTTTTCTCCCGATTCGGTGGGATTGGCATCAATACGATTGCCACTCCCCGAAACCCCGTAGGCGTAATCCACCACCGATACCGTTTCGGCCTGATTTTGCACGCTGCGCAAGGCTTCGTCGGTGTTGTTGAGCGGTGTTCCCGGCGGCAACTCCAAGGTGACTTCGAATTGACCTTGGGCCAGTTGAGGAATGAGTTCTAACTCTTTCTTGCTCAATGCCCACATAGCCACGGCCAACAGACTAAAGGAAACCATTAAAACCAAAGCTCGTTGGCGCATCATTACGCTCAACACACTGCCATAACGCTCGCGCAGCCAAGCCATCAAACGACCGCCGCTTAAGTTGTCGTCGTGAGCGTTGGCCGAGGAACCTGTTGACGCCTTTGTTGATGAACTGGCACCGCTTTGCTGCTTCTTAATACGCTTGCTCGATAACCGTGCTGCGGCCATGGGAATTAGTGTCATGGCGACAATCAAAGAGATGATTAAAGCAAAGGTAACGGTGAGCGCCTGATCTCTAAATAACTGACCGGCCACGCCATCGACAAAAGCCAGTGGAAAGAACACGGCGATGGTCGTTAGTGTGGAGGCCAACACGGCGCCACCCACTTCACGGCCGCCGCGCGTCGCTGCGGCTAAAGGCTCAGCACCATTAGCGCGATGGCGGGAGATGTTTTCCAGTACCACAATGGCGTTATCTACCAACAGGCCGGTGGCCAAGGCGATACCACCTAAAGACATGATGTTCAGTGAAATACCAAACTGACCCATCAAAAAGAAGGTGGCGATAATGGAAATCGGAATGGCCAGCGCAATGATCAGCGTGGGCGACCACTGACGCAAGAATAAGAAGATAATCGCCATCGCCAGCAAGCCACCGCTAATGGCAGCCATCACCACCTCGCGGATCGACTGAGCGATAAACAAGGATTGATCGTCTACTGTGATCATCTGCATGCCTGCGGGCAGCTTGCCGCGCTCGGTTTCGATGGCGGCTTTGGCGGCACGTGCCACACTCACGGTATTGGCATCGCCTTCTTTATAAATAGCCAGCTCCACCGCCTCTTGGCCATTCATTCGAATAATGGCTTCGCGCTCTTTATAACCTTGCTGTACATTGGCTACATCGCGTAAATAAATCGGACGATTGGCACCGGTAGCGATGATGACATCGGCAATATCTTGCACACTTTGGAACTGATTAATGGTGCGTACCAAATAGCGCTGGGTGCCTTCCTCCAGGCGGCCAGCTGAAACATTGACATTTTCTGCCGCCAAACGCTGGGATAATTCAGCCACGGTGACGCCAATTTGCGCCAGCTTTTCTTCATCGATATCGATGTGCACTTCATCTTCCAGGCCACCGCTGATTTTCACCGCAGCCACGCCCGAGACCGGTTCCAGGCGTTTTTTCAGCTCTTCGTCGGCATAGCGGCGCAAGACCTTTAAGCGGGTTTCAGCATCGCTGGGTGCGTTGAATGCTGCGTCATCACTGGCTTCGACCCAATTTAAGCCCATACGAATAATAGGATCGGTGGCCGGATTAAAGCGCAGAATCAACGGGCGCGTGGCTTCTAAGGGCAGCTGTAAAACTTCCAGCTTTTCGCGCACATCTAAACCTGCGGCATCCATGTCTGTGCCCCAGGCAAATTCCAAGACCACATCGGACTGCCCGGCACGTGAAATGGATTTCACGCTGCGCACGTTTTCTACGACACCAATGCGTTCTTCGATGGGTTTGGTGAGTAAGGTTTCGATTTCAGCGGGGGCCGCACCGACAAACTCAGTGCGTACGGTGAGGGTGGGGTAGGCCAGATCAGGTAATAAATTCACCTTTAAACTGACCAGCGAAATCAGACCGAATAACACCATGGTGAGCGCGCCCATGGCCACCGTTACCGGCCGCTTTACGGCAATCTCGATGATGCTCATGTTATTCGATCACTTCTACTTTCGCGCCGTCACGCAGGCTACCCTTGCCTGCGGTAACTACGGTATCGCCAGGCTGCAAACCGGAAATCACCTCGATTTGACCGGATTCCTCGTAGCCCACCTGAATTTCTTGACGACTTACCGATTGATCGGCGGCCACCAAGAACACTGCGTGTTTGCCGTCTTCGCTAAGAATGGCTTCTTTTGCCACTAAGGTGACATCTTGGTGTTCGTCGTAAATGATCTGCACGCGGCCAAACAAACCCGGTTTAATACGGTTGCTGTCGTCGCGCACCTCGGCGGTCACTTTAAATGTGCCGGTGGTGGGATCAACGACAGGGCTAATCCGAATCACTTCGCCACTAAAGCTGGTGCCGGGGTATGCATCTAAGCTCAAACGCACGGATTGACCTTGATGCAAGGTGTTTAACTCGCGCTCGGGCACGTGCAACACCGCCCATAAGGGAGAGAAGTCGTCGATACGGAAGACGGCCTCGTGTTGGCTAACCAGATTGCCGACCTTCACCATGCGCTCGGAAATAACCCCATCGATTGGCGCTTTAATTTCGGTATAGTTCAACTGCAACTGGGCCAGTTTTAAGGCCGCGCGTTGGGAGTCGGTATCGAAGCGTACGCGATCGAATTCGTCGGTACTTAACAATTGGCGGGAATGCATTTCTGTGGCGCGGTTTAATTCGTTTTCTAAGCGCTCTAAAGCAGCTTTCGCACGTTCTACTTCTAAGACGTATTGATCACGCTCTAAGCGTGCCAAGACTTGACCGGCGTGAACTTCATCGCCTTCTTCGGCCATTATGTTTAAGACCACGCCAGTGTTTTTTGCCACTACCGTGGCTTGATGTTCAGGCTCTAAGGTGGCCGTGCCTTCATAAGAGGCGGAAACACTGCCGATAGCGGCTAAACTGGTTTCTACCGGTAAGGCCGGTGCTTCGGTTTCTTGATTGGTGTTTTCTAAGGCGGCATTGGCCTCGGCACCGCCGCCGCAGGCGGTGAGGGTGGTACCCAAGACACAAGCCAGGGCAATGGCGAGCGCGACACGCTTATAGTGAGTTTTTTGGAAGTATTGCTGTGCGTTCATAGGAGCGTCCCCGGATTCTCCGTGAGGTGTTTTATTGATATATAACACCATGACTGTGAGCGAGCGTCCATAGGACGAAGGTCATGGCGCGTTATATAGCTGTAGTCTTGCAGAAAACGTGCCAATTATTTCTTGTTTAACTATCTGAAAACACTGGCATTACCCTAAGGTTTCGGGAAGGTTGTGGCTTTTTAAACCATCAGTGTGTTTATTTCACCAATTTTTGTTATTGCGGTTTTGTCGGCACTTCATCACGCTGGATGCGAATGATTATCGAAACCTGTCAACACCGGCGTATGATCTCAAGATCCATCCGCGCTGCCTAGTCTTATGGCGCTTTTCTTGATTAACAGTTCCATTTTTCCGCACTAAATGCCGTTTTCCGCAATGGAAAATTAACACTTTCCATTGCGGAAAGTCTCTGCTAGTATTACTTTCCATGTTGGAAAGTGTTTTGATTTATGACTTTCCAATACGGAAAGCTAATGCACTGAAATGCGCTTTCAGTCAAAGGCAAAATGAAGTGTCGGAATAGAGGTGTTGGAATGAACGTAGAAAAAGATCAATCTCTGGGCAGCCATTCACTTGGGGATACAAGCATAGATAGCCATGAAGCGTTGTTGCAGTCTGCTCATGCGGAACTTGCAGTTTTACAGGCGGTACAAAATCAAGCCAGTCAGCTATTGCGTCCACCAGTGTGGCTTAACTTGGTGTTGTCGGCCAGTGTTTTTGTGGTGCTTTTGGCTGCTTCTTTACAAAACCATGGCAGCCACTGGGGTTGGATCCAAGGCATCAGCATGTTGGCTTTGTTTAGCGGTCTGCTTATTTATTACTTTCGTTGTAAAAGCTTGGGTGTAAAGCAGGTCATGTGGCCACGACGCGGTTATGGCTGGCTGGTGATCGCCGTGTTTGCGGCTTTAGGGGCCGGAATCGTGACGGCTGGTGATCACTTGGCAGACCAGGGCTTGTGGATCTGGGCCTATGTGCTGTCTGGGGGATACGGCGTGATTAACTACGTCATCATGGACCGCTATTCGGCCTGGCTCATCGCTCCTGGCCCTATGGCAGCCGCTGTGAAGTCGGGTTCTGCAAAATCTTCAGGAGCAAAATCACAATGAGCGGCGTTGAGTTGGATCCTGTTATCCATGCACCCAATCGTTTACAAATCTGCGCCTTATTGGTGGTGGTTTCGGAGCTGGAGTTTCGTTTATTGAAAGCACAGCTGGGCGTCAGCGATTCGGTGTTATCAAAACAAATTAAGGCTTTAGAAGAAGCAAGCTATATTGATGTAATAAAACGCACGGAACATGGCCGCCAACGCACGTGGCTTGCTTTGAATCGTAGCGGTCGGGCGGCTTTTCAAAAGCATGTACAAGCCTTGCGCCAGATTATTGAGCCAGGAGCCCAAGCTCTGAACCAAAGCGAAGGCTAACTGTAGCTGCTGAAGATAAGGACGGGTGTTGTTGCACCAGAGACACTGTGGATTACCCACAAACGGTATTTGGTTCGTAGCGAAAACCAAATACCGTTTGTGTTGAGGCCCATTTTATGGACTTTTTTTATGGCGCTTATTTACCGTGATCCCACACCCGTAGTACGCCTTCTTGCGCGGTGGAGGCCACTAGCTGACCGTCCTGGGTGAAAATCTGACCGCGTGAAAAACCACGCCCGCCACTGGTGCGTGGGCTATCGATAGAATACAGCAGCCATTGATCCACACACACCGGGCGGTGAAACCACATGGCGTGGTCCAAACTGGCGATCTGCACTTGGCCGCGATCAAAACGTAAACCGTGGGGTAGCGTACTGGCGGCGAGCAACTCGTAGTCGGAAATATACGCTAGCAAATTGCAATGCAAACTGGGGTTGTCGGGCAAGGTTTCCCAAGCGCGCATCCAAATATGCTTGATGGGTTCGCGCTTTTGCGGATTAGGGAAATCGGGCGGCGTTACGGGACGAAATTCAAACGGAGGTTTATGCGCAAGGAAGCGGCGCATTTTTTCCGGCACTTTATCGATAATGCTGCGATTAATATCGATATTGCTGCTGAGCCCCTCTGGCCCTGGCACCTGGGGCATGTCCGATTGATGCTCTAAACCTTCTTCGCACTTTTGAAACGATGCCGCCATGTTTAATATGGGACGACCATGTTGAATGGCCACCACCCGTCGGTTACAGAAACTACGGCCATCACGGGCGCGATCCACCTCGTACACAATAGGTGCGTTGTAATCACCAGCACGCAAAAAATAGGCGTGTAAAGAGTGGGGAATTAAGGCTTCGTCTACGGTGCAATGGGCCGCCGATAATGCCTGTCCTAAAACCTGACCACCAAAGACTTGGGGGCTGCCAATGTCATGGCTGGGGCCACGATAAATGTTATCTTCGATGCGCTCTAATTCGAGTAATTGAATAACGTTGCTCAGCGCTTTATTCATAAAAATAAACAACCCAGGGGGTAACTTCGGGGGAGATCTCAAATTATACGGTTAAATATTTGGCACCGAAATTCTTGATTTCATTGCCAGTGAAAAATTTTTTTCTCGCTCTTTAAACCCTTTTCAAACCCTGGCCATCTAACTCCTCAAAGCATTTCATTTTAAATGGGGAATTTCACCATGTTGAATTTACGCACTGCTATTACCGGTTCGCTGTTGGTTCCAGCCTTGCTGGTTTCGGCTGTAGCTATGGCCGATGTGTCTGATGAACAGAATTTTGAATTTGAAGTCAATCCCGGCGCTCAGTTGCGTTTGGATAACGTCAACGGCGATATCAGCATTAGTGCATGGGATGCCAATGTGATTGCGGTTCGTGCCATTAAAACCGGTGACGACCAAGAAGAATTAGATCGCATTAATATTGTGGTGGATGCCACTGAAGACGCCGTAACCATCGATACCAAACATGGCAGCGGTAAAGGTAGCTGGTTTAACTGGTCGTCTGATGGTAAAGGTTCGGTGGAATACATTGTTCAAGCGCCGCGCGATTTGGTGCTGCGCGCGATCGAAACTGTGAACGGTGATATCCGCATCGAAGACGTGGAAGGCCGTGTGAATGCAGAGACGGTGAACGGCGATATCGAAACCAGTGGTTTAGCAGGCCCCACCGAGCTGGAAACGGTGAATGGCGGCATCGAAGCCGACTTCGATAGCTTTGCCGCTGGCCAGTCGGCTGAGTTTGAGACGGTCAATGGTCGTATTCGAGTGTATTTGCCGCGCGATATCAGTGCGAATATCAGCGCTGGCTCAGTGAACGGCAGCATCAAAAATGACTTTGGCTTAACGGAAAAAACGGGTATTGCCTCCCACTCTTTAGATGGTGTGGTTGGTGATGGAGACGGTGAGCTGAAGTTCGATACTGTGAATGGCAGTATTCAGATTCGCGCTAAATAAGTTTCCCCATTGAGCGTTGCTCGTTCAACGCGAATGATAATAGTGCCTTGCTGATGCCATAGCGTGATTGCCTAATACGTTATGGGTGGTTCACAGCGGTAGGTCACGATAATAAAAGAGCTACGAGAATGCCCCGTAATCGTTCATGATGCGGGGCTTTTTTGTATGTCTTGA
Organism: Lysobacterales bacterium; assembly: GCA_022360675.1. Taxonomy (GTDB): domain Bacteria; phylum Pseudomonadota; class Gammaproteobacteria; order Xanthomonadales; family Wenzhouxiangellaceae; genus JAKSCJ01. The sequence continues at coordinate 5,604 of JAKSCJ010000296.1, read as the reverse complement.
TCGTTAATGACTGGCTGAGAGCAAGCTACATATCATTGAGATTGAAGGGATTTGGCGAATTAGACGAGTGTGCGATACTGCGCCATGGTCAGAATGTCAGGGATAACATTGGCAATGCGCAGGTATGCAAACATCCATTGGTCTTTTCAGGCGATTATGATAATCGCCGGAATGATAGTTATTATCGTTACGGGTTTGGTTTTAGCGCCACTGTCGGCTGCTGATGAGGCCGAATATGCGGGTGCGGCAGCTTGTGGCCAGTGCCATATTCAAGCTAGTGATAACTGGGCGCATACCGTGCATGGTCGGCGGAGTATCCAAATTCCAGGCACACCTGATGCCGCCCAAGGCTGTGAATCTTGCCATGGCCCGGGTGCGCGACATATTGAGAACCCGGTTGATAAAAACACGATTCTGCGTTTTACCAAAAACAGCATTCAGCCCATCACCGAGCAAAACGCGCAATGCATGAATTGCCATCAGGGTGGGCAGCGGATTCACTGGCTTAATTCCGCCCATGAATCCCACGATGTGGCCTGCAGCGATTGCCACAACCCTATGGCATCGGTGTCGCAAGGTGGTTTACTCGCAAAACAAACCATCAACGAGACCTGTTATTCCTGCCACCAACAACAGCGTGCTGAGTTTCAGCGCCGCTCTCATATGCCCTTGCCCGAGGGCAAGATGTCGTGCAGCGACTGCCATAATCCCCACGGTGGTGTTACCGACCCTTTGTTAAAAACCGTGCGGGTTAACGACACCTGCTTTGAATGCCATGCAGAAAAACGTGGGCCGTTTTTGTGGGAGCATGCGCCAGTGCGCGATAGCTGCATGAATTGCCATTTGCCCCATGGTTCTAACCACGACATGTTATTAGATGCGCCACGGCCTTTGATTTGCCAGCAATGTCACTCTCAGTTAGGTCATCCCAACGACTTACTGACTCGCGGCAACTTGGCCAATGGCACTTTCCCTGATGCGCGTCTGATTGGCCGTAGTTGCTCTAATTGCCACACACAGATTCACGGATCGAATCACCCCTCTGGGGTGCTGTTCCACCGTTAGGGAGACGGTCATGGCGACAATAGAAAAACATCCACGCCTAGCTTGGGCCGCACCCGCCTTGCTGTTTGGTTTGGTGCAGTGGGGGCAGGCCAGTGCCGATTCAGAAATTGGTACCGACAACCATATCAGTAATGAGCTCAATGTGGGCTTGGCTCCGCTGGGGCAAACCGTCGATGCCGATGGCTATTCTTTATTCAGCGAAGCGGGTATTTCGCCGTCGGGTATTTTGTATCCCTTATTGTTTGACCCTAACGGCTTGTATCCGGATGGCAGTGAGCAAGAAGAAAATGCAGGCTGGCAGTTTGGTGGCGCTATCGAATTCGGTTATTTGTTTAACTTTGGCACCACCGACACGGCGAGTTTTCGGGAATTTGCCGATTGGGATGAAAACCCTATTTTGAGCCGGCTGGATTTACGGGGATATAACGCTGAAAGTGGCGAACATCTTAATTTCTACGGCGGCAGTATTGGTCGAGACGATCAATATCTGCGCTTAAATTATGGTCGCTACGGTGCTTTTGAAATTGATGCCTGGTTTAACCAAATTCCCCATACCTTTACCACCAATGCCCAAGTGCTATGGGATGGTGTAGGTACGGGAAACCTCACCTTGCCCGACGGTTTAACACCGGGGGCGAGTACCGCCGATGAAGTACGCGCCGTACTGGCCGAACGGGGCGAAAGCACCCTCAAGCTGGAGCGAGATCGCTTAGGCTTTGCCATCAGCACCACACCAGGACCGCGGGTGGAGTTATTTGTTAGCGGGTTAACCGAGTGGCGCGACGGCGCACGGCCTTTTGGTGGCACGTTTAACTACCCCACTTTAGGGCAGTCCACAGAAACCGTCGAACCCATCAACTACATTACTCACGAGGTGGATTTAGGTTTCCGCTATTTAGGCCAAACCTACCAAGCCAATGTGGTTTATAACGGCTCGTTTTTCTTCAACGATACCGAAACCTTGGTTTGGGAGAACCCAGGGCTTAGTGCGTTTATTCCCGATTTTATTCCCGAGCGTGGCCGCTACGCCTTAGCTCCGGATAATCGCTTCCATCAGTTTAAAGGGGATTTTTCAGCAAATTTACCCTTCCTCAATGGCCGTTGGACCTCGACTCTAGCCTACAACCGCAAGGTGCAAGATCAAGCTTTATTACCCCCCACCATTAGCACAGGTATCGGTAATAACACCGGTTTTCCCATCGATTTTGATCAATTCAACACGGTAGAAGCCCTCAGCCAACGCACCTCAGATGCGCGGATCGAAACCTATTTTTTTCAAGGTGAGTTGAGTCTCCAACCTACGCGTAAGCTGCGTACTACGGCTGAATTCCGCTATGTGGGCGAAGATAACCACACCGATTACACCGCGTTTAATCCTTTGACAGGGCAGTTCGGTTACATCTCAGAAGATGGCGGTAATATTTTCGACGATGGTATCTACAACCCACAGCAAGCCGGTGATGTCACGCGTTTTCGCAATGCGCCTTACGAAAAAGATGAGCGTCAATTAAAGCTGAAGGCCGATTACCGTCTGGCTAGCCGTATGAAATTGGCTTTGAGTTATGAGCATCTCGAAAAGGACTACGCTTTTCGTGAACGAGAAGATGTGGAAGACGATCGCTTTCGTTTGCAATTCACCGATCGCTCGGGCCCTTGGGCCAGCTTACGGGTGGCGGCCGAGTATGCGCGCCGTTCGGGTGACGATTACATCCTGAACCCGCTGGCCCCGTTATTGACCAGCAGTTTAGAGGGCTTTGTTCCGTTTTTCTCCGACGGTGGCAACCCACCACAAGAGCTGGCTGATTTGCGCGTGTTTGATTTGTCTTCGCGGGATCAATATGTAGGCGATGTACAGCTGCGTTTTAACCCGAACTTACGCTCCGATTTAGGCTTTAATGTTCGTTACGAGCGTGATGAATTTGATGCAGATTTTGGTCTGCAAGACTCAGAGCGGCTCAATGCCAGTGCTGAATATAACTACCAATTTGCCAAAGATGGCAGCGCGTTTGTGTATTACAGCTACCAAAACCACGATCGTACTGCGGCCAATATTAATGATGCCGGTGCTTTTGGCGATGATCCTTTTGCTGGCGGGGTGGTCTTTCCCTTAGACAACGCGTGGCGTGAGACTTTAAACGAGCACAATCATTCAGCGGGAATTGGTGTAACGAAGCAGTGGAACGATTTCTTGTTCCAGGCCGATTATGTGTTTTCCTATGCGCGTTCACGGGTCGCTTTTGACTTCAACTCGCCGGGTGCTTTGGCGGTACCGGTGCAGCCGGACGATGCTGGTAGTAATCTGCCCTTACAAACCTATGAGCAGCATTTACTGCGGGCCAGCGTGCGCTATCCCATTACCGATCAAATTGCCACTCGGGTGTTTTATCGTTTGGAATCTATTCAAATCGACGATTTCCACTACGAGGGTTTAACTGATCCTGTGGTGGATAATCAGCTATTCTTGCTGGCTATTCCCGAAGACTTTACCGCTCATGTCTTTGGCGTGTTTATGGAGCTTAGCTTTTAAGCAAACCAGGCCAGACTATTTAGCACCGGTAAGCTGAATAAAGCCAATACCACACCAAATCCCACCATGGCCGAGGCTAAATCTCGGTCTAGTCCTGCCGCCGATGCGATGGCTCCGGCGGTAATCATGGGCGGCATGCCCGCTTCCAGTAATCCGACTTGCGCAATCTGGTTAGGCACTTGTGCCAGTTGCAAGATCAAGCCGGCTAGCAGTGGCAAGAGCACCATCTTGGTACCCAGTCCGATAGAAAGCGGAACCCAGTGTCTGCGCTGTAAGCGCCAGCGCCACTGCAAGCCCACAGCAAAGCAGGCCACCGGCACGAGGCTCGCGCCCATTTGTGTCATGGCACTGAGAATATTGGCATGCCATGGAATAGGCAGTAAACCGATGATCAACGCGATAAAGGGCGGGAACTTGATGATGGATATGGCGATGCTACGCAGATTCACCTCATCGGTATGGCCGTAATGGGCAGCGATCAGCAAACCCACGCTGGAGAGCATTAAGAAAGAGCCAAATTGATCGTAAAACATGGCCGCAGGCAGCGCCTCTGGGCCCAGTAAGGCGGTCACGATGGGAAAGCCCAAAAAAGAGGTATTGCCCAGCGCCGTCAGCATCATCATGGCACCAATGACCGCCCTCGACCACTGTAATACACGCCCGATAATCCACATTAAGCCGACGCTCACCACCATCATCAACCACGGCAGCAGCACCATCCACAACAGCATAGTGTTGAACTGCAACGATTGCAGGGTGCTGATCACCAAAGGCGGCAGTGCTGCGTAGATTACATAGCGGTTTAACACCTGCGCAGCACTTTGGTGTTCGAAAACCTGGGCAAATTGGCACAACTTGCCCAGCAGCAACATGCCAAGAATAACCAGCCAAGCAGCGTCGAGCATGGAAAATATCGCCAGCGGAAATAAGGCGGGTATTATTCAGAACTCTTGGGTCCGGCGCAAATTCTCGGCAAAACACTGATGTACAAAGCCATCACTATCAGCGAGTTCAGCGCAAATATAGGCTAATTCAATAGCTTGACCTTGATTTTTCGACCTTTAATGGTGCCAGCAACTAAACCGGCTAATGCGCGATCGGCGTAGGAGGTTTGAATCGCAACGAAGGATTGAAAATCTAAGATGTCGATCTTGCCAATACGCTCACCCGGTATGCCCACCTGTCGCGTTAAGGCACCTAGGATATCGCCGGGGCGCAATTTGTTTTTTCGTCCGGCGGCAATGGCCAAGGTCATCATGCGCGGGCGTAATTTGGCACCAGTGTCTTGAAGTAAGTGCGGTAGCTGTTTTTGCTTGATAGGCGTGGAGGAATGCGAGCGTAAAGCGCCCAGTTTGGCGTGCTCTTCTTGAGTATGCAGATTCAAGGCCAGCCCGGTTTCTTGGCCACGCCCACTGCGGCCAATGCGATGGATATGGGTATCTAACTGCAAGGCCAGTTCGTAATTGATGACTAAATTTAGATCTTTGATATCTAAACCACGAGCGGCGACATCGGTGGTCACTAATAACGAGCAGCTACCGTTAGCGAAACGCAATAAGGTTTCGTTACGTGCTTGTTGATCTAAACCACCATGCAGCATCAGAACACTATGGCCATCATCATTGAGATGTTCAAAGAGCTGCTGACAGGCCTTGCGGGTATTACAAAAGATTAAGCTGGAGTCGTGATGGTATTGCTCTAACAAATAACGTAGAGCAGGTAAGCGTTCGCTTTGTGCATTGACCTTAAAATTGATTTGCTGAACTGTGGGCGACGAGGCCTTTTGTTCAAGCTGGATATGTACGGCATCAGACTTGGTGGCATCGGCTAAAGCTTGAGCCGCATCGTCAAAGGTGGCCGAAAACAATAAGGTTTGTCGTTGGCTGGGTAAGTATTCGAGAATTTGATCAATGCTTTCTTTAAACCCCAGCGATAACATTTGATCGGCTTCGTCTAAAACCAATGTGTGCAAGGTGTGGCACTTGAGCAGGCCTGCTTTTAATAAGCTTAGT
>JAKSCJ010000510.1 GCA_022360675.1 Lysobacterales bacterium | reverse complement strand
CAGTTGCAGGCCGTGCTTGACCGTGTGGGTATTCAAGCCATGGCTAATGCCGTGGTGGCGTATGAGCCCGTGTGGGCCATTGGCACCGGAAAAACAGCAACTCCAGAGATGGCGCAAGCAGTTCATTCATTCGCCGCACATGTGGTGAATTGAGTGATACAATAGCGAGTCAACTTCGAGTCTTGTACGGCGGAAGCGTGAAACCCGATAATGCGGCCACGTTATTTGCGCAACAAGATATTGATGGCGGCCTGATTGGCGGCGCTGCATTAAAAGCCGATAGCTTTGTGGCCATTTGCAAAGCGGCAGCAAGCGCTTAAGGGCTCGCTAGAGTAAATGATCCGGAACAACGCAGCATGGCGCGTTGTTACCGTTGAAGGTTAACCGAGATATGTTGAATATTTTGCTTATCGTTGACGTGCTGATTGCGATTGGCCTGATTGCGCTGATTTTATTGCAGCGTGGTCCTGGTGCCACCGCTGGTGCGGCGTTTGGCGGCGGCGCTTCAGGTACTGTTTTTGGTGCCCAAGGCTCAGCCAATTTCCTCACCCGCGCAACCGCAGTGTTGGCGGCTAGCTTTTTTGTGGTCACTTTGGGCATGGCGATGATTGCCTCGCGCCAAGTGAACGACGCGCCGGACGCTGGTCTGGGCGTAATGGCTGCACTTCCTTCTCAGGAACAAAATGCAGCAGCGGGTAATGGCCAGGATGAAATTCCGGCGATGAATGCTAGCGCAATGGACGCTGGCGAAGCTTCAACCTCGACGATGGCTACTGAATCAGATGGGGTCAACTCTGATGCAGCTAGCGAAGTGCCCAGTATGGCTCCAGCAGCGAGCATGGGTGCCGCAGACGAAGGCGAAGTTCCTGCAATGAATAACGAAGCCGCCGGCGAAGCGGCTGACGATAACAACGAATCACACTAACAAGTCGATTTCTTTACATGCCGAAGTGGTGGAATTGGTAGACACGCTGTCTTGAGGGGGCAGTGGCGCAAGCCGTGCCGGTTCGAGTCCGGCCTTCGGCACCATTAAGAGCCTGCAAAGCGGAGTCCTAGTGCTCCGCTTTGCACTGGATAGGTTTTGTGGGTCATGCTTACTGATTACTTGCCGATCCTGATTTTTTTAGGTATCGCCACCGTGATGGCTGTTGTACTCATCAGCTTGGGAATGCTGCTGGGACCAACCCGCCCCGACGACGAAAAACTTTCACCCTACGAATGCGGCTTTGAAGCCTTTGAAGATGCGCGTATGAAATTCGACGTGCGTTACTATCTGGTCGCCATCCTGTTCATCATCTTCGATCTGGAAATCGCCTTCCTGTTTCCGTGGGCGGTTGTGCTGGACAAGATCGGTATGACCGGTGTCATTGCCATGTCCATCTTCCTGCTGTTGCTGGTGGTGGGCTTTATTTATGAATGGAAGAAAGGTGCGTTGGAATGGGAGTAGTACAGCTCGGCGAAGTTGACGATATCCTGCGACCGGGGCGTGATGAGAATCCGCTCTTAAATCGTGGTGTTGTCACCACCAGTCTGGACGCATTAATCAACTGGGCTCGTACCGGTTCGATGTGGCCAATGTCTTTTGGTTTGGCCTGTTGCGCGGTAGAAATGATGCACGCTGGTGCAGCGCGTTACGATTTGGATCGTTTCGGTGTGGTTTTCCGCCCGAGTCCACGTCAGTCTGATGTCATGATTGTTGCCGGTACGCTGGTTAACAAGATGGCCCCCGCATTACGCAAAGTTTACGATCAAATGTCTGAGCCTCGTTGGGTTATCTCCATGGGCTCCTGCGCTAACGGCGGTGGTTACTACCACTATTCTTACGCTGTTACTCGCGGTTGTGATCGTATTGTTCCCGTCGACGTTTATGTGCCCGGTTGCCCGCCCACAGCAGAAGCCTTGATCTACGGCATCATTCAGCTGCAAAACAAAATCCGTCGAACGAACACCATTGCCCGTTAAGGCATGGGCTGACAGAGGTCTGTGAAGTTCCTATGAGCGAAACGAAACAAGCCTTCGTGGAACAGTTGCGCGAGCATTTTGGCGAGCGCATTTCTGCTATTCACGAACACTGTGGCCAACTGATTGTGGAAGTTCCGGCGAGCCAATGGCTAACCGTTACTCGCGCACTGCGTGACGAAGCCGCTTTCCAATTTGAGCAGTTGATTGACTTATGTGGTATCGACTATCTAGGCTTTGGCCAAGATGAGTGGGCCACCAGTGAAGAAGTAACAGGCACAGGCTTTAGCCGTGGCGTTGACGCACTGGGCCCAGGTCGCTTCAGCTGGGCTGAGCGCCCAGAGGCCGAATTACAAGAACAGCGCTTTGCTGTGGTGGTTCAGCTGCTGTCGATTCGCCACAACCGCCGCATTATCCTACGTTGCTACGCACCCAACGAAGAGTTACCCATTGTGGACTCTCTGGTTGAAGTCTGGACTTCAGCTAACTGGTACGAGCGCGAAGCTTTTGATCTGTACGGTATCGTCTTTGAAGGTCACCCCGATTTGCGCCGCATCATGACCGACTACGGTTTTGTTGGCCATCCGTTCCGTAAAGATTTCCCCTTGGTGGGCAATGTGACCGCTGAATACGACGAAGAAAAACAACGCGTCGTTTATGTCCCCACCGAGATTGAGCCGCGGGTTCTGGTTCCGCGCGTCGTTCGCGAAGATTCCCGTTATCAAACCGACAGCGTCGATAAACAGGCGGGAGGCGCGTAATGGCTGAGATTCGTAACTACACAATGAACTTTGGTCCGCAGCATCCCGCGGCCCACGGTGTATTGCGTTTGATTTTGGAAATGGACGGCGAGGTGGTTCAACGGGCCGACCCTCATGTGGGCCTGCTGCACCGTGGCACTGAAAAACTGGCGGAAAGTAAACCTTTCAACCAGTCCATCGGTTACATGGATCGTCTCGATTACGTGTCCATGATGTGTAATGAGCACGCTTATGTACGTGCCATCGAAACCTTGTTAGGTATCGAAGTGCCCGAACGTGCGCAATACATTCGCACCATGTTCGACGAGATCACCCGAATCCTGAACCACTTAATGTGGATCGGTGCTAATGGTCTCGATCTGGGGGCGATGACTGTTTTCCTGTATGCCTTCCGCGAGCGCGAGCAGCTGGTGGATTGCTACGAAGCGGTATCGGGCGCGCGCATGCACGCGACCTATTATCGCCCCGGTGGTGTGTATCGCGATTTACCCGAACACATGCCGAAACGTAAAGAAAGCCGTTGGACCAAGGGCAAAGACCTCAGCGCGGTTAACGCCTGGCGCGAAGGTTCGATGCTCGATTTCCTCGACGCTTTCTGCGACGACTTTGTCGGCAAAGTGGACGAATACGAAACCCTGCTCACCGATAACCGTATCTGGAAACAGCGTACGGTGGGTATTGGTGCGGTAAGCCCCGAGCGTGCCCTGCAACTGGGCTTCAGCGGCCCGATGCTGCGTGGCTCAGGTGTTGAATGGGATATCCGTAAAAAAGCACCGTATGCCAAATACGCCGAGGTGGATTTCGATATTCCCGTGGGCGTTAACGGCGATTGCTACGATCGCTACTTGGTTCGCATTGAAGAAATGCGCCAGGCCAACCGCATCATTAAACAGTGTGTGAAGTGGCTGCGTGAAAACCAAGGCCCAGTGATGGTACGCAACTATAAAGTCGCGCCACCCAGCCGAGAATCCATGAAACAAGACATGGAAGCGCTGATTCACCACTTTAAGCTGTTCACCGAAGGCTACTGCGTACCCGCTGGTGAAACCTACGCTTCAGTGGAAGCGCCGAAAGGCGAATTCGGCTGCTACTTGGTTTCCGACGGGGCCAATAAACCTTTCCGTGCTCACTTCCGTGCGCCTGGCTTCCCACATATGGCAGCCATGGATGAAGTCGTAAAAGGGCACATGCTTTCTGACGTGGTGGCGATGATCGGCACCATGGATATCGTGTTTGGAGAAATCGACCGATGAGAATCTCCACCAATCCCGCCGACGGTAAGGCGGAACTGCTGTCAGCAGAAACCAAAGCGATCATTGATCACTGGTTAACCAAATTTCCGGAAGACCAAGCCGGTCGTCGTTCTGCATTGATTCAAGCGCTCACCGCTGCCCAAGACCAAAACGGCGGTTGGTTAAGCGGCGAAATCATCAGTGCGGTAGCCGACTACCTGCAACTGCCCCCCGCATGGGCTTATGAAGTTGCTTCTTTCTACTCCATGTTCGATCTGAAAGAAGTCGGGCGTCATAAGATTTCCATTTGCGACAATATCTCCTGCATGTTGTGTGGTGCTGAAGACATCATCAAATATGTGGAAGAGAAACTGGGCATTAAAAATGGCGAAACCACAGCCGACGGCCGTATTACTCTGAAGAAAGAAGAAGAGTGTCTGGCGGCTTGCTGTGGTGCACCCATGATGGTTGTCGATGGTCACTACCATGAGAACCTGACTCCGGAAAAGATCGACCAAATTCTGGAGGGTCTGGAATAATGGCTGAGCATAACGTTTGCTTTACCCACCTGGATGCCGATCAGTGTTGGTCGCTGGATGCCTACCGGCAAAACGACGGTTACAAAGCCTGGGAAAAAATTCTTGCTGAAAAAACACCGCAAGAAGAAGTCATCGAAATGGTTAAGCAGTCTGCACTGCGTGGCCGTGGCGGTGCCGGTTTCCCCACCGGTTTAAAATGGTCGTTCATGCCGCGTTCTGCACCGGGTCAAAAATATCTGTTGTGCAACTCTGACGAATCAGAGCCGGGCACCTGTCACGACCGCGATATCCTGCGTTTTAATCCGCACTCAGTGGTAGAAGGCATGGCCATTGCCGCCTACGCCATGGGTGCAACTGCTGCATACAACTACCTGCGCGGTGAATTCCACCACGAGCCGTTCCATCGTTTCGAAGACGCGGTGAAAGAAGCTTATGAAGCAGGTTACTTGGGCAAGAATGTTAAAGGTTCCGGGATTGATATCGATATCTACCCGGTACTGGGCGCTGGCGCTTATATTTGTGGTGAAGAAACCGCATTGATGGAGTCGTTGGAAGGCAAAAAAGGCCAGCCGCGCTTTAAGCCACCGTTCCCGGCCAACTTCGGTTTGTATGGTAAACCCACCACCATTAACAACACCGAAACCTTAGCCTCTGTGCCCGCCATTATTCGTAATGGCTCGGACTGGTTCTTAAATATCGGTAAGCCAAATAATGGCGGCCCGAAAATCTTCTCCGTCTCAGGCCATGTGAATAAGCCCGGCAACTTCGAGATTCCCTTAGGAACCTCGTTTAAAGAGTTACTGGAAATGGCCGGCGGCATGCGCAACGGTAATAAATTAAAAGCCGTGATTCCGGGTGGTTCGTCCATGCCGGTACTGCCTGCCGACGTGATGGAAGATATCACCATGGATTACGACGCGTTGGCCAAAGCCGGTTCCGGCTTGGGTTCAGGTGCGGTGATCGTGATGGACGAAACCACCTGCATGGTCAAAGCCTGCCAACGTATCTCTCGTTTCTACTACGCTGAAAGCTGCGGTCAATGTACCCCGTGCCGTGAAGGCACCGGTTGGATGTACCGTCTGTTAACGCGCATTCTCGAAGGCAAAGCCAGCGATGGTGATGTGGAATTGCTGCGTTCGGCGGCGGGTCAAATTGAAGGCCACACCATTTGTGCCTTCGGTGAAGCCGCTGCATGGCCGGTTCAAGGCTTTTTGCGTCACTTCTGGCACGAGTTTGAATACTTCGTGAAACACAAGAAATCCATGGTGGAAGCACAAACAGGGTTAGCCGCATGAGTGCCCAGCCGCAAGACAACTTAGTCAATATCGAGGGCGACGGAAAACCCATTGCCGTCGAAAAAGGCTCGATGATTATCGAAGCTGCCGATAAGCTCGGCATCGATATCCCACGTTTCTGCTACCACCGCAAGCTCTCGATTGCGGCTAACTGCCGTATGTGCCTGGTGGATGTAGAAAAAGCACCCAAACCGCTGCCTGCCTGCGCCACGCCGGTGATGGAAGGCATGAAGGTCTTCACCGAGTCCCGCCGCGCTGTGGATGCACAACACGGTGTGATGGAATTCCTGCTGGTTAATCACCCGCTGGACTGCCCCATCTGTGACCAAGGTGGCGAGTGCGAACTACAAGACGTGGCCATGGGTTACGGTCGTTCAGTATCGCGCTTCAGCGAACGCAAGCGTGTGGTGAAAGACGAAAACCTGGGTCCGTTGATTTCCACCGATATGACCCGTTGCATTCACTGCACCCGCTGTGTTCGCTTCTTAGAAGAAGTGGCTGGCACGCGTGAATTGGGCGGTATCGGTCGTGGTGATCGCACCGAAATTAAGACCTTTATCGGCCGCTCGGTGGATTCCGAGATGTCGGGTAACGTCATCGACTTATGCCCGGTGGGCGCACTCACTAACAAGCCGTTCCGTTTCTCGGCACGCGCTTGGGAGTTGGTGGCTCGCTCCGGTGTGGCTATGCACGACTGCGTTGGCTCGCACTTGTGGTACCACACCCGCCGCGGCGAAGTGATGCGCGCGGTTCCGCGCGATGAAGAATCCCTGAACGAAGCTTGGTTATCTGATCGTGACCGTTTCAGCCACCATGGCTTGAAGTCGGAAGATCGTCTACTGAAGCCCATGGTGAAAACCGGTGGCGAATGGCAAGAAACCGATTGGGAAACCGCGTTGGATGCGGCAGCAAAAGCCATTAAAGGCACGATTGATCAGCACGGTGCCGATCAATTGGGTGTATTGGCTGCTCCGCAAAATATCAGCGAAGACTTCTACCTGCTGCAAAAGCTGTTCCGCGGCTTGGGCGTGAACAACATCGATCACCGCCTGCGCGAAAGCGACAACCGTGACGATGCAGCACGCAATGTGCACCCTTGTTTGGGTCAAAGCATTGCCGATATCGAGCAAGCGAAAAGCATTTTGTTGGTGGGTTCAAACATCCGCCACGAACAACCCATCTTGGGTCACCGTGTACGCAGCGCTTGGCGTTTACACGGTGCTGAAGTCATGGCCATCAATGCGGTGGACTACGACTTCCGCTTCGATTTAAGCCAAAAAGCTATCGTGGCACCGCAACATTTGGCACAAAACCTGGGCCAAGTGCTGAAAGCTGCTGGTGGCAGCCTGGAAGGTGACGCCGCTGAATGGTTCGCCGGACTGTCTGTTTCCGACACCGCTCAAGCCATGGCCGACAGCCTGAAAGCTGCTGGCGATAACGCTTGGATTTACCTGGGCGATTTAGTTAACCAGCACGCCGATGCCAGTTTGCTGCGCGCATTAGCTCAAGCCTTAAGCGCGGCCACCGGCGCTAAGTTCGGCAGCGCTGTGTTCGGTAATGGTGTGGGCGCGTGGAAGTCGGGCTTTGTTCCCCATCGCGGTGTGAATGGTGGCGAAGCGCAAACGGGCTTGGCTGCACATCAACAGTTCAGCCAATACCAAAAAGGTTTTGTGTTACTGAACTTAGAACCTCGTTGGGATACTGCGAATCCGGCACAAGCCAATAGTGCCATGATCGCTGCCGAGAACATTGTCGCTTTAACGGCTTATGCCAGCGATGATCTGCGTGAGAACGCAAATGTTCTACTGCCCGTAGCTTTACCGCAAGAATCCGGTGGTACCTTCCACAACATCGAAGGCCGTGCCTTCCGCTTTGACGCCGCTGCTAAGGCCCAAGGCGAAGCGCGCCCTACATGGAAAGTACTGCACGTTTTGGCTCAGCAGTTAGGTGTAGATGGTTTAACCCATCGCACTTTTGCTGAAGTACAAGCCGAGCTGGATGGTGTTCTGGCACCCGATAGCGCGCTGAAAGCGGCAAACTTTACAGCGAGTGCACCGCAAACCGGTGAGTTCTGGCGAATTGGCGATGTACCCATGTTTGCTGGCGATGCCCTGGTGCGTCGTTCAGACCACTTGCAAGGTACGGTTCACGCTGAAAACAGCGTGTGCGCACTGAATCCTATCGACGCCCACGCTCTGGGCTTGAGCGAAGGCCAAGAGGTTCGCGTACGCCAAGGTGATCCCAGTGCGGTGATGCCGTTGCAATTGTTAGAGCAGGTACCGGCAGGTGCTGCTTGGGTTCGCAGTGCAGTGGACTGCACCGTGGGCTTAGGTGATGCCATTGGCCCGATCACAGTGGAAGGGGTGTAATCCATGGAAATGCTGATCGACTTCATTTGGATCATTATCAAGATCGTGGCGATCTTGATTCCGCTGACGCTGTCGGTGGCCTATTACACCTATGCCGAACGCAAGGTCATTGGCTACATGCAGGTTCGTACCGGTCCTAACCGGGTGGGCCCGTGGGGTTTATTTCAACCCTTTGCCGACGTCTTCAAGCTGTTGCTGAAAGAGATTGTAGTTCCGGCGAATGCCAACAAGTTTTTATTCTTGTTAGCACCGGTTCTCACGCTGGCTCCTTCATTTGCCGCTTGGGCGGTGGTGCCGTTCAACGACTTAATGGTCTTGGCCGATATCGACGCCAGTTTGCTGTTTATTCTCGCACTGACCTCCATGGGTGTTTACGGCGTGATTGTGGCGGGCTGGGCTTCGAACTCTAAATACGCCTTCTTAGGTGCATTACGCTCAGCAGCACAGATCGTTTCTTACGAGATCGCCATGGGTTTTGCGCTGGTGGGCGCGATTATTTTAGGTGGCAGCCTCAATCTGATCGAAATTGTTAACGCCCAGCAAGGCGGCATTTTCGATTGGTTCTGGTTACCGCTGTTCCCACTGTTTGTGGTGTATTTCATCTCCGGTGTTGCCGAAACCAACCGCGCGCCCTTCGACGTTGCTGAGGGTGAGTCGGAAATTGTGGCCGGCTTCCATGTTGAATACGCAGGGTCTTCCTTCGCTGTGTTCTTCCTGGCTGAATACGCCAACATGATTTTGATCTGCATGCTGACCGCCTTGCTGTTTACCGGCGGTTGGTTATCTCCTTTTGCAGGTATTCCGGGTATTGATGGCACCTTCCTGGCTGCACCCAGCGCATTCTGGCTGGTACTGAAAACCTTATTCTTCATGTTCTTGTTCCTGTGGTTCCGCGCGACATTCCCGCGTTATCGCTACGATCAAATCATGCGCTTAGGTTGGAAGATCTTTATCCCTATCACTATCGTTTGGGTTTTGGTG
>JAKSCJ010000144.1 GCA_022360675.1 Lysobacterales bacterium | reverse complement strand
GCTCTGGGATTTACCAAGCAGCTAGAGCGCTTGCCTTGGAAGACGTGATCGAGGCAGGCTTGGTTGCAAGCGATGCAGGTGTTGATTTCATCGGCGCGGTTGTTGGCTGCTTTGTTGACAAATTGTGGATCGGCCAGCAGTGGGCGTGCCATGGAAACCATATCGGCAGCATTGCGACTGAGTATGGCTTCGGCCACATCTGGCGTGTTGATACGGTTGGTGGTCACTACAGGAATCGTTACATGCTGCTTAAACTTGGCAGTTACGCCAGCAAAAGCGGCGCGTGGCACCGAGGTCACAATGGTGGGAATACGCGCTTCGTGCCAACCAATACCCGTATTAATAACGGTGGCACCCGCGGCTTCAATAGCTTTGCCTAAAGCCACAATGTCTTGCCATTCTTGGCCCTGTTCCACCAAGTCCAGCATGGATAAGCGATAAATAATTATGAAATCGGGCCCCACCGCCTCGCGTGTACGTTGGACAATCTCAATAGCCAGGCGCATACGGTTTTCGACCGAGCCTCCCCATTGGTCTTTACGCTTGTTGGTGCGTTCACATAAGAACTGGTTAATGAAATAACCTTCAGAACCCATGATTTCGATGCCGTCGTACTCGGCTTGGCGCGCATATTTTGCCGCGTTGACGAAGGCGCTGATTTGCTTTTCAACACCACGCGCCGTTAAGGCTTTGGGTTTAAATGGAGTGATCGGCGATTGAATGCCTGAAGCAGAAACCGTAAAGGGGTGATACCCATAACGACCGGCGTGAAGCAGTTGTAAGCAAATTTTACCGTCGGCCGCGTGCACCGCTCGGGTGAGCTGACGGTGACGGCGCGCTACAAAACCATTATTCATGGTGGATGCAAAGGGCGCGAGCTGCCCGCGCCAATTGGGCGAGAAACCACCGGTAACCATCAAGCCTACGCCACCTTCTGCTCGCTCGACAAAGTACTGGGTAAGCTTGGGAAGGTTCCAAAACCGGTCTTCCAAGCCCGTGTGCATAGAGCCCATCAGGACACGGTTTTTCAATGTGGTAAAGCCCAAATCGAGCGGGGCGAGTAAATGCGGATAGGGGGGCGTCATGGATTTTAGTATCCCTTTTTGGTTTCGCTATCTATTGTGCGTGGCGTAATGGCAGCGGTGGCTGGCTAATGAGCAGTGTATCAAATCGAAATCGCTAAGCCTCACCGTGCGGTGCTCCTCAGCAAGCGACCTTTAGCTGAGCTTTGTGAATATGGCCCTTTTATTGAATTTGCATGCGTAATGTCTAAGTGCATCACCGACATTCATCCGAGCTTATATCTGAATCGATCGCGAGCCGAATGGTTTACAGCTGTTGTAAAAGTATTGAAGTCGCGTGCGTGTGTTTTTTGCGCTCGTTATATTAGTTAAGCATTTTGTTTTGAAACGCTCAGTTATGATTTAAAGGGCTTATTTTGAATATATTTAAAATTAATACAGCGATGGTGACCGACTGAAATGAGTGTTTATAAAAAGCTAGATTAATACATGGATTAAATAGATTAAATGTAGGAATGAAAAGCAATATAGACCGTGTTTTTCATATACAAACACTATGGGTTAATCGATCGATAAACGGCGTTTTTTGAATAAGTAATGACGTATCTATAAAAGGGACAAGTGTATGGGTGGCGTATTGCCTTTACACAAGTTAATCGTGCTATTTGAGCACATTCACATAGGTGAAAAAAGTGTGTATGCAAAAAGAATTTGAACGCCAAACTAAACCATAAAATAGTTACGTCAGTAAGTGGTTTAAGTGCCTGCGTTTTTTATTGAACAAGACTTGGTTTTGAAAGCTTTGCTTAGATGATTATTGTCGTAGGCATTAAGTGTGCAATAGGGCACCTAAGCAAGCCATGATGTTTTGGTAAATTAATTTAAACTTACTAAAAAAATTGTGATCCAACGCGTTAATGGCTTTAACCATGTCATATGAAAAAGCTATAATAGCTATCAACCGATCTGGTGAGATATTTAAAATATGTAACACCATGATGGGTGTGGCAAAAGTTTAATGGTTGTCGTAATTGCTTCGCACCATTAACGGACTTAAATTAAAGTCGTTGCTTTATGAACAGAAAGGGCAGTTTCTTACCTTGAATAATTAACTGCTTTAATGTTAACGAGCTGTAACATGGTTAAGGAAAGTTTAAAATTAACCGGTGTTATTCATAGTTTTAATAAAACTCATGATAAACAGCCAAATAACAAACTTTTTAATGCCAAGCATGGTACATATTGATCTGCATCAAATTATCAAATCGATGGGTGGCTATGATGCCGAACTATCGAGCGGTGGTTGATTGTTACCAACCAACCGATCGGTCAGCTAAGGGAGCAGGGGGCTCCGGCGTTATCAGTTTTCTCTCGGTTTAACGAAAGCTCATGATAAGGATAGAAAGCACTCATCATTGAGGCTCATTCAACGCTTTCATTAACCTGAAGAAGGTTTTAAGTAACTTTAAATAAGGGGTTCTTCAGTATTCGGTGGCCATCATTAAGCGCTGTTGTCTGGTGTGCATAGCCAGCTCAGCTTTGATGAATAGATTGTTCAGCCATTAGCGAACAAAACATTACAGTTTCATGATTATTTAAAGACTCATGATTGAACTGGGCATACTGAATATCGCCATTGCTTATAATGGCAAGTGACGTAACGTTTGTTGTGCGATGGAGTTGTTTTTTGTTTCATCGCGCCTAGCAGGGACAGCCAATATTAGGATGAAGTTCCTCAGTGAATAACAAACTTTTCACATTGCTTGCTTAAGCTCTGCACCTGAATCCATTCCCCTCTTTAAAGTCCTTACATAGATGATGACGCCAATTGCATTGGCATTACGTGATCATCTTAAGCGAGCTTATTTGCTTGCCGCGTAAGTAACAGATGTTGTCGTTACGTGTTATGTCGACTGCCCAGTAATTTTCATTGGCAACGGCAAACGGTGAACGGTATTGAATAAACGTCCGCAGTTCGGACTTCAACAACAACGAGGATGCTGTATACGGACAGACGGGGGACAACACAAAAGTCCTGTTTTGCATCAGCAAATTCAGGCAAACCGTTTTTAATTGCGCTGGGCCGCAGGAAAGTTGGGGGTGGCACAGTGCTGATTATGATGACTGTTAAAGCTTGGGGCTTAATTTTTTAAGAAGGCTTATTCATGTCATCGTTATTGCAGATTACCTCGAGGTAATCTGGGACTGTTAGGGAGGTTGCGCGTGTTATGAACACGAAGGCAATAGTTTCAAGTCTTATTTTAGGTGGTTTGCTCATCACCTTAACCACTGGTGTATTAACTGCTGCAGAGCGTAGTACGCCGTTATTTCCTGCCGCTTCTCAATCTGAGCTGAAGTTCTTAAATCCGGATCGTAAAGAGCTGGAAGAAAACAAAGCTGAGAAGATGCCTTTTTATCCACACCGTGCCAACACTGTGGATAACAAGATCATCGATCACAGCCAGTTTGAAGACGCCAAAATTTGTCAGGGTTGCCACACCGAGATTTACCGTCAATGGGAAAACTCAATGATGGCCAACTCTTGGGAAGATCCTATCTACCGTGCAATCTTGAAACGTGCCAGTGAAGGTACGGATGGTGCGGTTGATAACTTCTGCACCGGCTGCCACACCCCCGTGGGTCTGACCACCGGCCTGATCGACTCTGAAGTGAATCGCATGTCGCCTGAAGAGTCTGCCAAAGCGCGTCCGATGCCCGGCATTGACTGTGACGGTTGCCACAACATGGTTGGCCGTACCGGCATGGATAATGGTGCATACATCCTGAATCCGAAAGCCAATGGTAAACCCACCAAATGGGGCCCGCGTAAAGACGCTAAGTCGCCTTACCACGATACCGAATACTCTGAAATGCATACGCGTTCAGATTTCTGCGGTACTTGCCATAACGTAACCCACCCGTTTGCTGGTGTGCCCGTAGAACGTACTTACGACGAATGGTTGGAAAGCCCATACGCTGAAAACGGCGAAGTGTGCCAAGACTGTCACATGCGTCCGTTCAAAGGCCAAGCCGCCATCGGTGGTCCGGTTCGTGACGACGTTGCTTCTCACTGGTTCTCTGGTGCCAACACCACCGTTATTAACTACTTCGGTGATAAAGAAGCGGCCGACAATGCGCGCGCTATGCTGAAATCTGCTGGTGAAATCCTGTTCGTCGATCAGCCCGATGCACTGGTTCCCGGTCAGCTGGCTAATATTCGCGTTAAAGTGAAAAACAAAGGTGCAGGTCATAAGCTGCCCACCGGCTTCCCTGAAGGTCGTGAAGTTTGGATCGACTTCAGCGTGAAAGATGCCAACGGCAAAGAAGTTTATCGCTTAGGCGCTGTGAAGAACGGTAAAACCGAACCCGGTACCGAAAACTTCAAAGTTCACTTAGGTGATAAAGACGGCAAAGAAGTGGATCTGGAAGTGTGGACCATCACCCACATCATTTCAGACAACCGCATCCTGCCGGGCGGTTACGACGTACGTAACTTCCAATTCATGGTGCCGCAAGACGCACAAGGTCCGTTCACGATGAGCGCTGAACTGAACTACTGGCCGTTCCCGCAGTACCTGGTTGATTACCTGCTGGGTGAAGGCAACCTGGATGTGGAAATCGTGACCATCGACAGCACCTCCACCAAGATGAAGGTTGCTAAGAACGTTGCCATGGCAGATGCCGAGTAAGCGTTAATATGAATCGTTAGAGATTGATTTCTAGTGATTTGAAAAGGCGGAGCGTTTAACGCTCCGCCTTTTTTTGTGCCTGACGCCTAGTAACAAAGGCGCAAAGACGATGGCGTAATTCGTGCTTTATGAATGCTTATTCCACCAGCTGTGCCTGGGGCATGGCCAGTGTGCTTGCCTCTACAGCTGTGTCGATAATGCCCAGCTGATGCAGGGTTTGAACCGTATTACCCAGCATAGAACGGCTTAATTGAAATTGATCATTCCAGCTTGTGATATCCAACCATTGCTCCACTTGCTTGGCTTCGAGTTGGCAACGTTGGGCGATTTGTTGCACGGCATCGCTCTGTTTTTGAAACGCGGGCGCAAACCGATTCATCCAATGGGCTAAACGCAACACGGCTTGTTGTTGAGCCTCGCCCAAGCCTTCACGCACAGCCCAAACAAAGGCCGGCCATGGTGTCGGGCAGATACCGATGCGACGAAACACCCCCTGGTCGACCCAAGGCTGGGTGGTGAAGCGCTCCCACAAAAAGACATCGGCACGATCTTCGCTCAGCGCGTCGATACCGCCTTGAATATTTCCTACCGTTACAAAGCTAAGTTCAGCATGGCTCGCTTGCAGCCAGCCTTGGCGTTGGGCTTCCACGAAACTCATCAAATGCGAGCCCGAGCCCAAGCGGCTGATGGCAAAACGAGCTTGGCGCAATTCTTGTGGATGTTGGTAAGCGCTATTCGCGGCCACGTGAATACCCCACTGCAAGGGCGATGCCACATAACATTGCAAGATGCGCAATGGCGCCCCTTTGGCGATAGCAGCTACGGTTCCTTCGGTGAGGGAAAGAGCGATATCCAGCGCGCCAGCGGTCAGCTTTTGCATCATCTCACCGGTGCCACCGGGACATTCGTGCCAGACGATTTCGATACCCAATTCCGTAAAGCTGGGCTGTTTAGGTGCCAACCACCAGGGCATATTGAAATGCTCGGGCACGCCGCCCACGTGAAGCCTGAGTGTGCTCATATTGCTGTTTTATTGACGATAAAAAAGCCAGTATAGCGAGAGCAGAAGCCGGGAAGGTGAGATGGTTGTGCGGAGACGAGGAGAGGCGGAAAAAAACAACGCCCGCATGATGAATACGGGCGCTGTTGTTGCTAGATCAGCTCGATTAGCTGATTAGCTCGGTGTGTTTTCGCCTATTAATCGCCTATCAATTGACAATTAATCGGCGATGTATTGCACGTCGTCGATATACACAAACACGTTGAAGCTGGTTTGGTTACGGAAGAACCAAACGGCATCCATGGTCACGGTGGAAGCATTGATGGAACCATTACCGCCCACCCAGCTGTTCCACTGGCTGGAATCATTAATGCGCCACTCAACAAAGGTCCAACGATCGGCGGGAATCGAACGCAAATCGGAACGCTCGGTGCCATCGCTGTCGTCCAGGCCCACCGCCACACTCATGCCAGAGCCGCCGGAGTAAACCCACATACCCACACGACCATTACGGCCCATGCGGGTATTGGAGCTGGGGCGACCACTGCCGGAAAGGAAACGCACCGCCCAGTTTGAGCTGGAGCTGGAGTTATCCACTAAGCGGATTTGCTCGGAGCAATTGCCATTGCGAGACAAGCTACAGGTACGAACCGCTGTGGAGCTGCTAGAGATGCCAACGGTGCTGCCAGAGTATGCGGGCGAGGTATTGAAGTGGCCTTCGCTGCTTTCGAAGGAATCCAAAATGG
>JAKSCJ010000074.1 GCA_022360675.1 Lysobacterales bacterium | reverse complement strand
GCGGTGCAGGCCCGTTTTCATTGCTCGGGTTGACTTAAAAGCTTTGCTCATACGCACACGTTTTAAGCTTCAGCTACGGCTTCAAAAGCCGCCGCAATACGCTCACAGCCAATCAGCTTAACCCCTTTTGGCGGTTTTAGACCACGGGCGTTGGCGCGCGGTAACAAGATGCTACGGAAGCCCTGGCTGGCCGCCGCGCGAACCCGTTCTTCGCCATTGGGCACAGGACGCAATTCGCCCGATAAACCCACCTCACCAAAAGCCGCCATATCAATGGGCAATGGGCGAGCGCGTAAACTCGACCAAATCGATAGCATTAAACAGAGATCAGCCGCAGTTTCTTGGATTCGCAAGCCGCCCACCACATTCACGAAAACATCTTGGTCCTGCACTTGCACGCCAGCGTGACGATGCATCACCGCCAGCAACAACAATAAGCGGTTGCTCTCCAAACCCACCGCAATTCGGCGCGGGTTGCCATAGCGATTTTCGTCGACCAAGGCTTGAACCTCCACCAATAAAGGACGAGTACCTTCGCGGGTGACCAATACCGCACTACCGGGAACGGGCTGCTCGCGCTGGGAAAGAAAGATTGCCGAAGGGTTTGAGACCTCCACCAAACCTGTATCACCCATGGCGAAAACACCCAGCTCATTGACTGCACCAAAGCGGTTTTTCACGGCGCGCAACATACGATAACGACTACCGCTATCGCTCTCGAAGTACAACACGGTATCCACCATGTGCTCCAACACGCGCGGTCCGGCAATGCTGCCTTCTTTAGTGACGTGGCCCACTAAAAACAAAATGCAACCGCTTTGTTTGGCAAAGCGCGTGAGTCGCGCAGCACATTCGCGCACTTGTGAAACCGAGCCCGGTGCCGAGCTGATTTCTTCGGCAAACACGGTTTGAATGGAGTCCACCACCATCAAACCCGGACGCTGCTGTACGGCGCTGTTGAGAATGGTATCGACCGAGGTCTCGGCCATGCACTTCAAGCCTTTTGGATCCAAACCCAGGCGATTAGCGCGCATGGCCACTTGCTGCAAGGATTCCTCACCGGTTACATACAACACCGGCTCTTTGGCCCCAACAGCGGCCAGCACTTGCAACAGCAAGGTGGATTTACCGATACCCGGCTCACCGCCGATCAAAATGGCGGAACCAGGCACTAAGCCGCCGCCCAAAACACGATCGAGCTCGCTTAAGCCGCTCTCGTGGCGCGGAACTTCCTGCATGCTAACTGCATCCAGTTCCATCACATCGCCACCGCCTGCGGTGCCCGAATAACCGCTACTGGAGCGCTGAGCTGGCGTCGCTTTAGGGACTTTAAACTCGGTTAAGGTGTTCCACGCCCCACAATCAGGGCATTGGCCCACCCATTTTGTTTGGCTAGAGCCACAATCCGAGCACACATAATGGGTTTTATTTTTGGCTTTACTCATGGCTGCCAGTGTAAACCAGAGCGTTCTCAAAAAGCGGACTGCTGAACCACCAGTCCAAGCCAACGCCGCCTCATTCAAGCAGCCGCTGTAGCCACGCTCATGCTTTTTATTTATGACCTAAGAACCCTTAAGGCCACAGTTTTCAATAACTTCATCTATTCGCCACAAGCGTTTTGACTATGATTATTTGACGCTGAGACCTAAAAAGCAGAACAATAAAATTAGAAAATTTAAAGAAAATAAGATCCTCACCAGCAGAAAGTACATAGGCAGACCTCAACGAGGTACAACACAAAGTTACAGCCACGGCAAGGCAATTTAAGGAATCTCGTGTAAGGACACCGCACCAACAGAGAGCTGGCCGTGATCGGATAAGGAGTCAGGAACCATGGTGACGAGCAGCCGCAGCACGAGCCAGACCACAAGCCAATACACACCCGCTTTTGATCAAATATCGCCGCGCCAGCGCCAAGCCTTAGTGGCCCTACTGAAACCTGCTGGCATTAGCATTAATGGCCCCCAGCCTTGGGATATCCAACTCAACGACCCACAAGCATTAAGCCGCATCGTCCGCGAGGGCAGCTTAGGTTTAGGCGAAAGTTATATGGAAGGCCAATGGTCGTGCGAGCGCTTAGATATTCTCTTTGAGCGGGCATTACGTGCTGGGCTAGACCATCGCTTACAACGCCTGGGCTGGCAGCAATGGCTACTACAAACCCTGGCTAATCCGCAAAGCATATTGCGCTCGCGCCAAGTGGGTTTGGCCCATTACGATTTAGGCAATCGCTTCTTTGCCAGCATGCTCGACAGCCGCATGACCTACACCTGCGGCTACTGGTTGCGCGCACGCAATTTAGAAGAAGCGCAACTCGCCAAGCTCGATTTAATCTGCCGCAAGCTGGGTTTACAACCCGGAATGCGATTGCTCGATATTGGCTGTGGCTGGGGCAGTTTAATGCGTTACGCCGCCGAGCGTTATGGCGTTGAGTGCGTGGGCCTCACTATTTCCAAAGAACAGGCCGAATACGGCAGTCAGCTCATGGGTGATCTACCGGTACGCTTTGAGTTTGCCGACTACCGCGAGTATCAACCGTCGCGGGCGCAGTCGTTTGATCGCATTGCGTCGGTGGGCATGTTCGAACATGTTGGGCATAAGAATTACGAGGCCTATTTCAACACGGTAAGCCGCTGCCTCAAACCCGATGGCCTCTGTTTATTGCACACTATCGGTAAAAACCGCCCCGCTGCCGGCACCGACCCGTGGATCAATCGCTATATTTTCCCTAATGGCGAAATTCCTGCTTTATCCCAAATTATGCCCGCCATCGACGGCCGCTTTGTAGTGGAAGATCTACATAACTTTGGTTGCGATTACGACCACACACTGATGGCTTGGCATGAGAATTTCGAACAACATTGGCCGCAGTTAAAGTCGCGCTACGACGAGCGCTTTTATCGCATGTGGCGCTATTACCTGTTGTCGTGTGCCGGCGCTTTTAGAGCGCGCAGTCTTCAGCTGTGGCAGTTAGTGTTATCGCCCCACGGGGTTGAGCAAGGCTACCGCCGACACAACTAAAACCATGCGCTGAATTAACCACGCTTCATTTGTGACCATGGACATTAGGTTGGCGCTAAAGCTTGTGTTACTTTGGCGCTAGTTTGATAGGCAAGGTTACAACATGGCGCGTCCTGAACAGCAGCTCATCGGTGAATCACCCGCGTTTTTGCGAGTGCTGGAACAAGTCTCGCGTGCTGCCTCCTTAAATCGCCCGGTGTTGGTGATTGGCGAACGTGGAACCGGCAAGGAGTTAATTGCCCAGCGTTTGCATTATTTATCGCCACGCTGGGATATGCCTTTTATCACGCTCGATTGCGCCTCACTGCCCGAAACCTTGCTCGAAAGCGAACTCTTTGGCCACGAAGCCGGCGCATTTACCGGTGCCAGCAAGCGCCGCCAAGGACGCTTCGAGCTTGCGCATCAAGGCAGCTTATTTTTAGATGAGTTGGCCAACACCAACGCAGGTGTGCAAGAAAAGCTGTTACGTGTTATCGAATACGGGCAATTTGAGCGTATTGGTGGTCATCAGTCGGTGAGTGTGGATGTGCGCCTTATCGGTGCCACCAACGAAGATCTCCCCACCTTGGCCGAGCGTGGACAATTCCGTGCCGACCTACTCGACCGCCTGGCTTTCGACGTCATCACCCTGCCTCCGTTACGCCATCGGCGAGAAGATATCCTGCCCTTAGCCGAGCACTTTGCTGTACGCATGGTGGCGGAACTGCGACATGAATATTTTGCCGGCTTTACTCGCGACGCTAAACGTTCATTGTTGGAATACCATTGGCCAGGCAATGTACGCGAACTAAAAAATACCGTAGAGCGCGCGGTGTACCATTTAGACGAAGATAACGAGCCGGTTTCCAGTATTCAGTTCGATCCCTTCGACTCCCCCTGGCGTCCGGGCATCAATCGCCCAACAGCCGCACCAGCCAATACTCATCAGGCCGAAACCATCCAGCATCAAACGGCTACAGCAGCCAACGACGCAACGCTGGGCTTTCCTTTGGATTTCAAGAAGGTGATGGCGGAAAAAGAAGTGGCCATGATCGAGCAAGCGCTGGCCGAGGCGCGCTACAACCAGCGCAAAGCCGCCGATTTACTCAGCCTGAGTTACGATCAATTACGCGGCTTATTGCGCAAATACGACCTTACCGGTAACGCGCAATAGCGCTTCGCAACAATACCTATCGGTGGCGTTCCACTGCTGGGCGTGTGCTTTGATTGGGCGCCGTTTGCACGAACCGATGATTGAACGGCCCGCCGAATAAACCACACCTTACCGTTTAAGGATTCGCCACTTTGAAGGTGTTGCTGTGCGCCGCATTGGCAAGTGCTTCGTCCGGCGCGTTATCAGCCTCACTCAGGCGATATTCCACCCGGCTGGTGATACCACATAAGAGCTGATACGGAATGGCGTCGGCGTGGGCGGCGACGGTTTCAATGGGTAAACCATCGCCCCAAAGGGTAACGGTGTCGCCCACCTCAGCCTTGCTCACATGGCGTAAATCGATAGCGATCATATCCATCGACACTCGCCCGGCTAAGCTGGCTTGCTGCCCGTTCACTAAAATAGGCGTGCCGTTTTTGGCGTGCCGCGGATAACCATCGCCATAGCCAATGGCAGCGATACCCACAGGCATATCCTCAGGGCAAACAAAATCGGCCCCGTAGCCCAGGCTTTCGCCCGCGCTTACCTGATGCACGGCCAATAAACGCGTATTTAAAGTAAGCGCAGGACGCAAACCTAAGCTGGCTGCGCTGTGCTCGGCGGTGGGCGAAACGCCATACAGCATAATGCCGCTACGCACCCAGTCGCGATGGGCGACAGGAAAATTCACTAAGGCCGCCGAATTAGCGAAGCTTTGCTGGGCATCAATACCCACCACGGCTGCATCAAAACGGCGAATTTGCTCCGCATTGAGCGGATGATCGGAAGCATCGGCACAGGCAAAGTGGCTCATCAAGGCCACTTCTTGTATGGCGGCTATGGCCTGCAAACGCTGGTACACCTCGTGGCTACGCTCGGGTGCAAAACCTAAGCGATGCATACCGGTATCCAGCTTTAACCAAGCACGACGCAACGATAAACCGGCGTGCTGCTGCCAATCGAACTGCTCCAGCACTTGAAGCTGCTCGTCGTTGTGCACCACTAATTCCAGATTTTGCTGCAAGATCAACGGCAAATCACCCACACAGTGAAAGCCTTCCAGCAACAAAATGGGATGCGCTAAACCGTGACGCCGCAACACCTGGGCCTCGCTGAAGGTGGCCACTGCGAACAGATCGGCAGCGGTCAGTGCTTGGGCAACCCGATGTAAACCATGGCCATAGGCATCGGCCTTGACCACTGCCATCACCCGCTTTCCGGGAGCCATGGCACGCACGCGCTCCAAGTTGTGGCTCAGCGCATTAAGGTTAATATGAGCGATTGTTTCTCGAGACATGATCAAAGCCTTATTCAAAACCTGCGCCACATCTAAACGATAGCGGCGC
Organism: Lysobacterales bacterium; assembly: GCA_022360675.1. Taxonomy (GTDB): domain Bacteria; phylum Pseudomonadota; class Gammaproteobacteria; order Xanthomonadales; family Wenzhouxiangellaceae; genus JAKSCJ01. The sequence goes on along the minus strand of JAKSCJ010000074.1, from coordinate 19,691 downwards.
ACAGGAATAAGACGGTCGGGATCGACGTTGCAGCTCCACAAACACCCCATAGGCCCACTGCTTATTATTGTTAGCCCTATTTAGGTTATCGAGCGGTTTGTGAATAAAAAGCAGGCTCAAACGCCGCGTCTCCTCATTGTTAATATCAACGACATACCGGCGATGGCGGCACATCAAAGTTTTCTCTAGTTAGAGAGTCTAATACTTGTCCAGCATACGCGCTTGTGAGCGCTGCATTCAAGCTATCCGGCAAGCCACTGGGCATACACTTTAATTGGGTTAATTTGAAGAAAACCGAGCGTTTAAGCATAGGTGTTGGCGCTCAATACTGAGCGTTTTAAGAGTAGAACTCCTGGGCCAAATTGGTGAAGCGCAGAAACTCGCCCTGGAACGCCAATTCGATAGTACCGGTAGAACCGTTACGATGCTTACCCACGATAATTTCGGCTTTACCTTTGCTGGCGGAATCGTCGTTGTAAACCTCGTCGCGGTAAATGAACAAGATCAAATCGGCGTCCTGCTCAATAGCGCCGGATTCACGTAAATCCGCCATCACCGGGCGTTTGTTGGGCCGCTGCTCCAAGCTACGATTCAACTGCGATAAGGCAATTACCGGCACATGCAGCTCTTTGGCCAAGGCTTTGAGCGAGCGTGAAATCTCGGAGATTTCAGTGGCACGGTTCTCGCGCGAGTCGGGCACCTGCATCAGCTGCAAGTAATCCACCACCACCAAACCGATATCGTGCTCACGCTTTAAGCGGCGGGCGCGGGCGCGCATTTCACTGGGCGATAAACCCGGTGTTTCGTCGATAAAAATATGCGTGCCTTGCAGCATGGTCATGGCCGAGGTCAGATTGGGCCAATCTAAGTCTTCCAGCTTACCGGTACGAATACGGGTTTGGTTAATCTGCCCTAACGACGAAAACATCCGCATCACCAGCTGTAATGCCGACATCTCCATACTGAAAATGACCACCGGCACCTTGTGGCGAATGGCGGCATTCTCGGCCATATTCACCGAAAAGGTGGTTTTACCCATCGACGGGCGACCCGCCACAATAATTAAGTCGCCCGGCTGTAAACCGGCGGTTTTGCGATCTAAATCATTAAAGCCTGTGGCCAAACCGGTAATTTCGCCCGAGCTGCCTTGCAGTTCTTCTAACTTGGCGAAGGCGTCTTTCAAGGCATCTTGAATGCTAATGAAGTTACTGCGGCGGCGGGCACTTTGGTCGGCAATGGAGAAGATTTTTTTCTCGGCTTCTTCCAACAAACCTTCAGCCGTGCGGCCTTCGGTGCGGTAGGCATTACCGGCGATTTCGTTACCGGCCTCGGTTAATTGCCGCAACACCGAGCGCTCACGCACGATATCTGCATAAGCCACCACATTGGCGGCACTGGCCACACTATTGGCCAGATAGGTTAAATACGCGCCCCCCTCCACTGCGTCGGCCTCGTTATGGCGCTCGAACCATTCCGCCACGGTGATGGCATCTACCGGTTTTCCGCCCTCGCTCAGTTCACGAATGGCGGCGAAAATTTTCCGGTGATCATCACGGTAAAAATCGTTGGCCGCCACACGATCGGCCACCAGTTCCCACGCCCTGGGGCTGAGCATCAGGCTGCCGAGCACCGCTTGTTCGGCCTCGATGGAATGGGGCGGAACACGGGGGGTATCTAAAGGCTTAGCGCGCTTTTCTGATTTTTTATCGGAGAAAGATTCGGGAGCAGTCGACATAGCGGCAGATATTCACTCACAAAGTTATCGAAACAGGTCAGCCGTAGAAAGGACGCTTGGGGCTACGCTCAGATTAGGGGGCAAGGCTGAAGCTTGCAAGCCCAAGGCTCCAGAAAGGGCATAAAAAAGCGCGAGAGAATGCAAAAAGGGCCAGCACTTAAGGCTGGCCCTTTCGCAGTATTTTTTACAGCTATACCAGCTGCGAATACGTCAATGAAACACACCCGGTTAATGGGTGTTTATTGCATCGACTTATTCTTCGGGGCGAATCACTACTTTCAAAACGGTGACGATGTCGGCATGCAATTGCAGCTCAACTTCGAACTCACCGGTTTGACGCAGCGGACCGTCGCCCATGAGCACTTCGCTCTTGGCAACGGCATTACCCATTTCGGTCAGCTTATCGGAGATCTCACGAGCACCGATTGAACCGTACAGCTTGCCTTCAGGGCTAACATTCACGGGGAAGTCAGCAACGACATCGGCCAGCGCATCACGACGCGCTTGCGCAGCAGCCAGACGTTCGTTAGCGGCACGTTCCAGTTCTTCACGGCGCGCTTCGAACTCAGCCAGATTGGCTTCGGTGGCGGGAACCGCTTTACCCTGCGGTAGCAGGAAATTACGACCATAGCCAGCGCGAACGCGCACTTTATCACCCAGGTTACCGAGCTTCTGTACTTTTTCTAACAGAATTACTTCCACGGTATCTCTCCTCAGTGGTTATCGGTGTAAGGCAGCAGCGCTAAGAAGCGCGCGCGCTTAACCGCAGTGGCCAGCTGACGCTGGTAACGTGCGTTGGTGCCGGTGATACGGCTGGGCACGATTTTGCCGGACTCACTGATGAATTGCTTCAGCAGGTTGACGTCTTTGTAGTCAACAACGGTGATGCCTTCAGCAGTGAATTTGCAGAATTTTTTGCGTTTGAAATACTTCGCCATCTCTTATTCCTCCGTGCTTGCAGCTTCGGTTTTTTCTGCAGCGGCTTCGTTGTTGTCGTCGCCATCTTCAGATTTAGCTGCTTTAGCGGCTTTTTGCTCTTCTTCGTCTTTGCGATCACGCATCATGACAGAAGCTTCGGTCACGGCGTAGTCTTTACGAACGGTCAGGTGACGAGCAACAGCGTCGTTGAAGCGGAAGATTTCTTCCAGTTCTTTCAGGGTGGCGCCGGTGCATTCGATGTTCATCAGAATGTAGTGGGCTTTGGCCACTTTATCGATGGGGAATGCCAGTTGGCGACGGCCCCAGTCTTCCAGACGGTGAACGGTGCCTTTGCTTTCTTCGATCAGGCTGCGGTAGCGCTCGATCATGCCGGGCACCTGTTCGCTTTGGTCGGGATGGACCAGGAACACGATTTCGTAATGACGCATCATAGAGGTGAAACTCCTTATGGATATGCGGGTAATCCGCAAAGCCACTTCAAATCAAAGTGGCAAGGTAAATAGCAAGCCGCCAAGTATAACGTAAAGTGATTTAAGAATTCCAGCAACGCTTGGCGCTGGACATGCACAGTGGCATCGTTAAGCACAGCGCCAAAACGCTAAGCAAAGCGATCAACAACGGGGAAACTGGAGATAAGGTTCAATGGCGGCTGGTAAGCCGTGACCGGTAAAAGGCAGACTAAAGCTACAGCGCGATACTCTCGCCGCAGCCGCATTCGCCCTTCACATTGGGGTTACTGAACTTGAAGGTCTGGTTCAAACCTTCCTTCACGAAGTCGACCTCGGTGCCGCGCAGGGCATCGACCCAACTTTCATTCAGCACCACTTTGGCACCGCGATCTTCAAAGATCACATCGTCTGGACCCACTTCTACGGCCATATCCACCGTATAAGCCCAACCCGAGCAACCGGCTTTTTTCAGGCCTAAACGCAAACCTACACCACCATTGGCTTGGGTGTATTGAATAATGCGCTCGGCTGCGGCTTGGGTGAGTTGGATATCGTTCATGATGAGCAGTGTATCAGGGCTTTTGTGATGATGAAATTGAGCGATGAAAAAATAATGGGGGCAAAATTAAGCGCGGGCAATAGCAACGCACGTCGAAATCGCAGACGACCCCCAAAGTAGCAATCACGACTCATACCAAGCCGGTTTCATTAAACACCGACTCTGCAAGTACATGCCAAATGGACTTAACCTTCAAAACCATCGCTAAAAATACGCTCTGGTGTGCTGGGCGCCAAAATCGAGAGACTAACCAACGGCTGTGGCGCACCGGCAGCTAATTGGACCTCAACCGTACGCACCACCGGTGGCGCGTCCAGGGCGGTAAAGCTGAAGCTAAACGCGGTTCCCCATAACAGTGGGTGATCCAGCGGGCCCTGGTAAAGAATATCGCCAGCGTTCACAGCAAACACCCAGTCGTTACTGGCATTGTGATCGGGGTCGTGGAATGTGGCATTAATGGCTTCACCATCAAAGCCGGGAATACGTAAACCTGCCAGACCATGCTCAATATCGTAATTCATCAAGGTGTAGTGGTAACGCCATTGGCCGCCGCCCAAGTCTTCGGTGCGCACAGCCAGCTTTAAATGACCAATGCCTGCGGCTAAGTCGGAAAAGGTGACGTTTTGTCGACCACTGGCCGGATCGGCTGTGGGCGGCACCCAGTGATCCATCACCGCCCCCACTTGGAAAGGATCGGCCGGATAGGCCCAAACATCACCTTCAAAATTGCTGGGGGCCACTGGCTGAAAACCCATGCTGTTGAAGATATTGCTGTCGTCACGGGTCACATACCAGGATTCGACAAAATATTGTGCGCCAGCCACTTCCATATCGGCCCGTAGCACCTGCATACGGTTTTCGCCATTCAGATCCGAGCCATTGTCTTGCACGCCATCGCCATCTTCATCGAAAAACGAACCCGTGCTGGTAAACACGCCGGTACGAGGATTCACCTCGGCACGCGGACCTAAATGCTCGGGGCTGTCGTTATTGCCAATGCCATACACATCTTCGCAACCGGGCCACACAATGTTGCCGTCTCCACCGCAGTTTAATGTGCAGTTCACATTAACGGTGATGAAAGCGTGCTTGGCGCCCGACACACCGATTTGCTCCATACGTTCGCCATCGAAGCGATACATATTCCAAATCAAGTAAGGGTGTTGGTCATTATTGAAAGGCGGAAATTGCCCACTGAATTTCTCGTACCACGGAATATCCGCACCGCTCACGCCCAGAAGGTTTTTCAGCGTGCTGCTGGGGGTAATAATCTCAAACACTCCTGCGGGCTGAGTAATTTGCCCACGATCTTGCACGAAGCCCATATCGATCATGCCCAAATCTAAAGGCGCGCCCTGGGTTGTCCATAATGGACGAGTCGCACAAGCCGGGTCGGTGCCTTGACGTAGCGCTCCGGTGGGAAGATTCACATGAGCGCGTATCGATAACTCTCCGATAAACTGGTTCTCGATCAATGGCAAACCCAAGAGTTCGGCCATCGTCTTTGTGAGGTGCACATCCATGCGCTCGATCACCAGTGCATCGTTGTTTTTTGCGGTGTACACATGTAACTGGCGGGCAAAGAACAACACCCTGCCCTGCTCATCACGAAACTGTAGCGTTGGATGACGCGAGCCTTTACGGGGCTCAACAAACAGGCGTTTAAACGCCACCTCATAGCCAGCACGTTCAAAGTGCATCGGCACATCGTACACCAGCTGGCCACCCATAAAACGCTCAAAGTTGCCGTACGGCGCATAGAAATCCAGGCTGCCCAGATTCATCCCACTCAGGGTTACCGCATCGCCTTGGCGGCGCCCTTGGCCAACGCTAATTTCTAGCTGCAGATCACGCTGCAGCACTGGGTCCAGTTGAAACTCAGCATCACCGCCCCAGGCCGACCACACCGCAGTGGTTTCCATTGCTTTCGGTTTAACGGCTTCGGGTTCAAGCAGGTGAGACGCAGCAGCGCTGGAATCAGCACGATGGCGCGCCAAAGCTTGTTGCGCGGCTACTGGCACAGCTACGCTCATCGCCGTCAGCAAAACGGCCGCGAGCCGCAGCCGGGCATACGCGTTTCGATAAAAATTCATGAAAACTCCATCACAACGCCTAAGCAACATCGCGTTCACGAAGAACCCCATGCGCTCTGGGCGAATGACTACTGTGGGCGAAGACGGGTTAAGGCGGGGTAAACGTGGCCTAAAAATACCCACGCCAAATACCCACGCCATAACCATTCACCAGTTATCCATTAAGACCAGTAACGGCACTGCTATGTTCTGATGGATCGTGACAGGGCATAAGTTCTTTCAAAAAATGCAAATGAATCAACACAGCAGAAATCGTGGGTGAACCCTCGAGAGTGGGGCGTTGAAGAAAAACACAGGGGAAAAATAAAGGGGAAGAAAACAAAGGGCCGGCAAATGCCGACCCTTTAAGCTTTGAGAAGGTTTTCGATCAATACTTATTATGCAATTCGATAAGGCCCAGTGCTTATCTGCTGCTGGGCTTTCGTGTTGCTGGGTTGTTGTGCTGGTGGCCCAGGCCTAGCCTTCAAAACCATCCAGCAGCACTAAATCGGGCGTTCCCGGAGCCAAAATATCCACTGTTACCGTAGATTGCGGTGCCCCTGCGCCCATAGAAACTTCAATGGTTTGCACCACAGGCGGCGCACCTTCAGCCACAAAGCTAAAGGTATAGGCCGTACCCCAGTTCATTGGATTGGCCGCCGGGGCGTTAAAGCCAAAGCTGCCACCTGAGCTGCCGGCCACCCAGTCATTACCGGCATCTTGGTCGGGATCGTGGAACAATACGCTACTGGTCACACCATCGAAGCCCGGGAAGCTGATTCCGGTCACACCGTGCTCGATGTCATAGTTCATCATGGTGTAGTTGTAACGCCAGTTGCCATTGCCCAAGTCTTCCGTACGCACAGCCAGCTTGAAGTGACCCATATCGTTGGCTAAATCCTGATAAGTCACATTCTGGCTGCCGGTCGCCGGATCGGTACTGGGCGAGACCCAGTTATCTAACACCGCGCCCACTTTAAAGGCATCGAGCTGATACGCCCAGTTATTGCCGCTGGTGTTGTTTGGCGTTACGGGGTGGTAACCCATGCTGTTGAAGATGTCTACATCGTCACGCACGATGTACCAAGACTCGAAGTAATACTCGGCACCCGGCACTTGCATGTCGCTACGCAGCACGCGCATACGGTTTTCACCATTGCCGCTGGAGCTGTTGTCCATCACGCCATCGCCGTTTTGATCGAAGAACGAGCCGGTGCTGTCAAATACACCGGTACGTGGATTCACTTCGTGACGTGGGCCTAAATCGCCATCGCTATCGTTATTACCAATACCGTAAACGTCTTCACAACCGGGCCACAGAATATGGCTATTGCCACAGTTCAACGTGCAGTTCACGTTAATGGTTAAAAACGCATGCTTAAGCCCAGAAACACCGATCTGCTCCATGCGGTTATCCACAAAGCGATACATATTCCAGATCAAATAGGGATGTTGATCGTTGTTGTGGGGCGGGAAATCACCCATAAATTTGCGATACCAAGGCACATCGGCACCATCTAAGCCTTCTAAATTCTTCAGGCTGCTGCTGGGTGTGATGATTTCAAAGGTATCCGGGCCAACGGTCACTTGGCCGGTATCTTGCAAAAAGCCCATGTCGGTCAAACCCACATCGGCACGAAAACCTTGGGTCGGCCATTTTGGACGCTCGGCACAGGTGCCGCCTAAAACTTCGCGCTGGGCACCGGCAGGAATATTCAGATTCGCTTCCAGCTCGAGTTCACCCAAATATTGATTGGTGAACAGCGGCTCACCTAATAATAAGGCCAGCGCTTCGGTCATATGGATATCCATGCGCTCCATCACCAAACGCTGTTTCGCATTGTCGGTGAACACATGAATTTGGCGTGCGTAGAACAATACGCGACCTTGATCATCGCGCAATTGCAGCATGGGATAGCGGCCATCATGACGCGGCTCGATGAACAGGCGATCAAAACTCACTTTATTGCCCAGGCGCTCAAAGGTCATGGGCGCATCGAAAGCCATGGCACCGTTGAGGAAGTCTTCGAACTGACCTTGGGGGGCGTGGAATTCCAAGCTGCCTAAATTCAGGCCACTCCAGCTCACCGAGTTACCTTGGCGGCGGGAATCACCCGCACTGATTTCCAGTTGCATATCTTGCGGAATACTGCGGTGAATCTTAAATTCAGCCCCCCCACCCCGGGCCGACCAAATCGTGGTGGGATCGCTGATTGCGGCTCGCGCAGTATCGGGCCCTGCCCAAGCTGGAGCACTAATGGCACCGATCATTGTTGCCAATGCGATGGCCTTAGTTAAAGAATTCATGCATAAACCTCCGCTACCGATTGTGGCTTTGCCATCGCAATCCTTACGCTGGGTTCACGATGTTGACGCGCCACAAGCCTGTATTGTGATCTGTTAAATGCGCTCTTAGCTGTCCGCCCAGGCAGACACGGGTACCTTTGTACCCATAGCAAACGCCCTTGGTTTTTTGATCGGCTCCTTATGGAGAACGATCTGCCCTCTTGCCAATTTCACTGCGACACCTTTTTAATTAGAAATATCTGTATTTTACGGTGCAACCAGAACATAGCTTCATCAAGAAGCTGTCGTTACCGATTTCGACAAAAACAAAACCATAGTCCACTTACACACTCAGCCCAGTAAAAGCCTGAAGAAAATCGCTGATTTTCCACAGCTTGGGCTGGACAACAGTTCGTGCCGGCAATTGGCCACGCTTGATTCTTACAAACTGCTGCGCAATCTACAAGTTAGCAAACCTAAAGGCAGATCGCTGTCAAGCAACGGGTTGGCAATGAAATCTCAAAATAAGCGCAGCGAATAACCCGAGCCAGGCCGCTGTGGGGCCATTTTAAGCCCGTGTGAGCGAGCAGGCAGGCTACAACCATGTGGCGCGCGACTCGCAGTTGATCGAGGTGGGCAGCTGTGCATTTTTCACAATCTCACAACTATCACAGTGAGTTAGGTGTGTATTTTTTTAAGGTATCGATGAGATCGCCGGGCATCATTTCGAGTGCTTTTAAGCACATTCATTCCCAAAGCAGTACTTGGTTCGTGGTTTTCTCAAAAATTCAATGGTTCTCAATTAGTTAACGTGCGTGTGCAAAATGGTAAAGCGCTCAGACTACATCGGCACTTAGACTTGAAAGAAAAACCCGCCTCAGGCACTCTGTTATGTGGTAAACCCGCCACACTAACATACCCATGAGCGCAAGCACGCACAGTTTATCTTGGCCCGCTAACGCGGCAGCCAATCGTCAGGGAAATGTGCTAAGCCAGCATATTAACCATTACGGACTTTCCCAATTACCATCATGCCGGGACGCATTGATTGAACACTTTCAGCGCACACGGCAATACAGCATCGACTTCTCGGAGCCACTCACCCCAGAAGACCAAATGCTGCAAGGGATGGCGGACACCAGTCCAAATAAATGGCACTTAGCACACACCACTTGGTTTTTCGAAACTTTCATTCTTAAACCCCAAGTGGCCGAATACCAAAGTCCGGATGAACGCTACGCGTTCTTATTCAACTCTTACTACAACCGCGTGGGCAAGCAACATATGCGCTCTAAACGCGGCTTGTTATCGCGCCCAAGCCTGGATCAAGTGCTGGCCTATCGCGCCTTTGTGGACGCCGCCATGGTGCAATGGCTGGAAAATGCCAGTGATGAAGCCTTAGCTGAATGCGCTTTTTTAGTGGCCTTGGGCATTAATCACGAAGAACAACATCAAGAGTTGATGGTCACCGACCTCAAATACAGCTTGTCGTTTAATTTAATGGCACCCGCTGTGGCTCGGCCTTTGCCCGCCCAGCAAGATCCCGGTGTTTTACGCTGGGTGCCCTTTGCAGGCGGAAAAGCCGAGTTGGGTCACAATAGCGAAACCTTTGCCTTTGATAATGAGCAGCCGCGCCACACCGTCTGGCTACAAAATTACCAATTAGCCGAGCGTCCCATTACCAATGGGGAGTTTTTAGAATTTATCGAAGACGGCGGTTATAGCGAACCCCTGCTGTGGGTGGCCGATGGTTGGTTTTGGCGTCAAAGCAAGAAAATTCACGCGCCCCTGTATTGGGAACAAGAAGATGGTCAATGGTTTCGCCACACCTTAGCGGGCCGAGTCGCCCTTGATCCGCATGCCACTTTAAGCCATGTAAGTTGGTTTGAAGCCAGTGCTTTTGCGCAATGGCAAAACGCGCGTTTGGCTACCGAGGCCGAGTGGGAGCATGCCGCTCAGCTGAGCCAGGATGACTTTTTCGGCAGCAATGGCTTCAGCAACAATCGATTTTATGAGCCTCAAGGTTGCGGACCCATCGATCACAGCCAAACACCACGCTTGCGCCAAATGGCAGGCCATGTGTGGGAATGGACCAGCAGCGCATACAGCGCCTATCCAGGATTTAAACCTTTTGCAGGCAATGCGGGTGAATACAACGGAAAATTCATGGCCAATCAATTTATTTTGCGCGGAGGCTCTTGCGCCACACCGCCTGGCCACGCCCGTGCTACCTATCGTAATTTCTTTTATCCACCCGACCGCTGGCAATACAGTGGAATTCGTCTCGCGAAGGACGCAGTGTGAACACTAAGAACGAACAATTCATGAGCGATGTAATCGCCGGATTGAGTCTTGGGCAAAAAGCTCTACCTTGTAAGTATCTCTACGATGAAGATGGCTCACGCTTGTTTGAAGCCATTTGCGAAACCTCTGATTACTACGTTACTCGTGCCGACTTGGCCGTGCTGGATCAGCATTTACCGGAAATGGCCAAACTCATTGGCGAGCAGGTTCACGTTATTGAATTTGGCTCTGGCGCTGGCGTCAAAACCCGCCATTTGCTACGCGCGCTCAACGCGCCCGTGGCTTATACACCCATTGAGATTTCAGCCAGTGCGCTGGAAGCTTCGGCGGAAGCATTGCGTGGCCACTTTCCCAAGCTGGCCATCCGTCCTTTGCAATGGGATTACACCCAAGATATTCCTTCTTCAGTACTCAGCGTTGGCGAGCCCGATCAGCGCCGCTTGGTGTTTTTCCCCGGCTCCACCATCAGTAACTTCACCCACACTGAAGCCGCTGAGTTCTTGAGCCGTATTCGCAACATGATTAAAGCCCAAGGCGATCGCCCCGATGGTGGCTTACTGATTGGTGTGGATTTAATTAAAGCCCACGATATTTTAGTAGCCGCCTACGACGACTCAGAAGGCGTTACCCGTGACTTTAACCTGAACCTGCTGCATCGCATCAATCGCGAACTCGACGCCAACTTCGCCGTGGATCAATTCCGCCACGAAGCGCGTTATAACACCGATCACAATCGCATTGAAATGCACTTAGTGAGCCAGCAAGAACAGCAAGTGCGTATCAACGGACACCGTTTTGAGTTTAAAGATGGAGAATCCATCCACACTGAAAACTCACACAAATACTCGGTTGAAGGCTTTAGCAAGCTGGCCAAAGAAAGCGGCTTAAAAGTAGTGAAAAGCTGGGTGGACGATCAACAGCTCTTCAGTACACATTATTTGGAGTGCGATCCAGGCTTTGTGGACTAAGCCCGATTATTTAGCCCATCGAAGCCACGCCATAAGCCATAAAAAAGCCCGCTCAAGCGGGCTTTTTTATGGCTAAGATTTCTTGGCAAAGGCCGTACAAAACTGTTGGTATTTTGACGATCAAGCCTTTTGGCTACCAAGTGTAATAAGCGGTGTAGCGCACCACTTTTTCGCCATTGGCCGGAATGCTGACATTAAAGCGGATACGGTTGGCGTTCAGTTTCTCGAACGGCGCGTTGTTGTTTTCGATCGTCCAATTCGAAGCCCGATAAAGCGACTCCAACACCACAACGTCTACCGCCTCGTCTTTGTGGTTACGCAGTGTCACCTCGTAGCTATCCCACATGCGATGGTTATTGTGGTCGATTTTGAAATCGCTACGTTTACGCTCGCCCACCACATCGAAGGCATTACCCACCTTAACCATCACTTCTTCGTCTTTTGGTGTATGGGCGATGGAATCCTCACCGATAAACTCCACTCGACCATCGGCATCATCCACCTGACTGATACGAATACGGCCTTCGGGCAAAGGTATTCCTAAACCTGAATCTTCATCGTTTTTGAAGCGCAAATACACCGCCACATCCATGCTGCTATTGCCGTGGTAGCCCGAGTCGGTGTTTACACCGCCCCGATAGCGCCATTGTTTGGAGCCATCAACTACCAACTCTTTTTCACAGGGCACAGCCTGAACCGCCGGGAATAATTCCACCTGAGTGGTGCTGTTATTGGGCAGATCAATAGAACGACCCAAGGTGTAGAGGTGATACTCAAAGAAGGATTTTTCAGAAAAACCGGCTGCTGCCGATTCAGGCACAGCATCGGCCAAAACCTGGGTGCGATATTGAATTTGCGGCGCTGGCTGAACCCGATTCACATCACCGGCCACTAACTTGAGATTCGCTTGCTCAAAGCCCGTACCCGACTGATTTTGCAAACTCACCCAGGCATTAATATTGGCTTGGCATTGATCTTGTTCGTTTAACAGCACGTTGTAGTCGGCCCACCAAGCCATACCACCGGTTTGATAGCTGGTACGGGTTTGCTGCTTACCGGCTTGCTCGGAGTGCAAGCGCCAGACCAAGGTCGGCTTTGTGATTAAACCATCGGGCAAAGCAGGAAAACGCACATTGCGCCATTGCGACAAACTACTGATTCGGCCATCTTCATGTTGTAGCGTTAAGCCATCGTCGCTGCTGAGCAGTACGCCGGAAATCACCTGGGTGCCATCGCCTTGGGCCAATTCCACCTCGATGGTTTCGCCAACGAAGCGGCGCATCAATTTCCGTTGATTCACCAAATCGAATTCGTAGCGCTGCTCCAACACCCGAACCTCTTCGCGATCTAACGATTGAAAGCTCACCGTGGTGGGGTCAATCCGCGCCGCCACATCAGTCACTCTTAACTCTGAAACACCTTTGGCGATATCGTATTCACGGTCGTGGCTCACAATGGCAATGCCATTGGCGCTTTGCTGCGCCGAGCGGCCCGCCTGATATTGGCTGTACACGGTGATGGCATCGCCGGCGTGGCATAAGCTGGCCTGGGCCAGGATGCTGACACCAATTAATCCACGAAAATTCATCGACGAATACTCCTACTGGCGGGGGAGAGAAAATCTCAAGTTAAACAATGGCATGACTACAGGGAATGCGGCCATAGCATAGTGGGCGTGCGCCACACTCGCTACCACCTGAGGGCTGAGCTTTACAATTGCTCACGCATAACAAAACAGGAACGGCTGATCGACAGCCCGGGCAGTATGCTAAGGAATTAGAGCACCGAGAAAGAAGAATCGTTCATCAAAACACTTAACCGCCACAACATAATGGCGGTGGCGCCCCAGATGCGCCAATCGTGAAATTGCAGCACGGGCAGGCGAAATTGCTTACCGTTATGCTCACGCTTTTCAAAATGATAACTACTGGATTCAGCAGCCACGCTCAAGGGTAGATGAAACACCTCGTCCACCTCTTGCTCGCATAGCCGTAAGGCGTAATCACCCTGTACTTGAGCAATCACGGGCACCACACGGAAGCCAGAAATCGTATCCAGGCGGTCCAGATAACCCAATGGCTGAACTTGTCCAGACGGCATACCCACCTCTTCCCACGCTTCGCGTATGGCGGTGGCGGCAGGGCCTTGGTCGCCACGATCGGCGGCTCCACCGGGAAAAGCAATTTGCCCAGGGTGATGCTGTAACTTTTGGCTGCGCACCGTCAGCAACAAACTGGGGGCTTGCGCGGCATGCACATGAATCGGTAATAGCACCGCAGCAGGGCGCGGACGAACGCCTTCTTTTTGCGGTGCCGCCGACATTAAAGGAATTTGAGAAATCGGTGCATCTAAACCGTGCAACTTAGTCTGCAACTGGGGCAACCATGTTGGTTGAACCATGTGCATCCCGCGCTCTGTCGATTCAGCCGCAATCTGTTCAGGCAAAATAGGCATCCTTCCTTTGATCAAGCTCAGCCATAATGGCTTGGCGCTGCGCTTCCGTCAGGCTGCCCCAGCTGGCTATTTCGTCACAACTACGGAAACAGCCTGTGCACATGCCCTGTTCGTCAGCGCTGCAAACACCTACACAAGGTGTAGAAATCGCTTGTAAATTCTGTGTCATATCAACTTCTGGTAACGGTGATCGTTATCGATGAGCACTCATTATGCCCAGAGCCTGCAAACGCTGCCAATAAAAATTCGACAAGCGTTCTAAACCAGTCACCCGGCACCCAGCACGAAACCAGAATGAAAAACCGCTGATTAGCAATGAGGTAAAGAAAGGCGGGAAGAACAGGCCAATCCGTGGCCCTGCAAAAATCCAGAGGCAATAAACAGTATTGCCGGTGCTCTATCTCTATCGATGCTCCACTTCAGCGCAGCGGTCTGAACACACTGGCTTAGCGCCAGCTAAGACGCCCAGCCATGTTAGCTGTGTGCCTATGTTTAAAGAGACCGCGCTAAGCCACGGCCATTGCGCCTGTGGCTCTAACTTTTTTGACTGTGGAGTCTTTTATCTGACGATTCGATCGCCGAAGACTTAAGAGCCGTCAGCAGCGGGTTCGCCAATGCTAACTAATTGGATATCGAAAACCACAGCTTCATTAGGACCAATAGGCGGGTTACCGCGTTGACCAAAGGCCATTTCGGGCGGCAGATATACTTTCCAGGTCGCGCCTTCTTTCATTAGAGGCAGCACCTCTTGCCAGCCTTTGATGCTCAGGCTTTCAATTTTGAATACTTCAGGCTTGCCGCGCGCAAACGAGCTATCGAATTCCCAACCGTTAATTTTTGAACCACGGTAATGCAGTACCACGGTGTCGGTCAGTGCGGGGCGGCTGCCCTCACCTTCTTCAACGATACGGTATTGAACGCCGCTGGGCATGTTTACAACACCGCTCTTCTGGGCATTTTCAGCCAGAAACGCGTCGGCTTCGGTTTGGTTTTTTTCAGATAACTGGCGGAAACGCTCTAATTGTTCTGCACGCATTTTTTGTTGCAAAGCAGACAAGATATTGACCATTTCCTCGCGCGGAACTTGCGGCTCGGTTTCGTTAAAGGTATCGCGAACGGCCTGAATGACTTGCTCCAGATCCAGTTCCAGACCTTGGCGGCGCAGGTTAACGCCCAGGTCGTAGCCTACGGCATAGCTCAGCTTACCGCTGTCTGCCAAGGGATCGGCGTCCTGTGCGTTGGCAGCCACCGCTGACATCATCAGCACTGCGGCCAGTAACAAATTGCGCAACATGAAAATCCTCCGGGGAATGGCGTAACCATCTTAACCACGATGGTTTTGTTGGGGTTAAACGCCCTATTTTAGCGAGCGATTGTGGCTGCTGTCATGTCTATCGACAGCCAATGGACCACTCAAGCCGGCCCAAGTTCATCGTAAAGCCACGCGTACTAGGGCTTTGAGAGCGTTGATAGTGAGATTCAATAGCCTAAGAAAGCATTAATTATCGAGACGTTATTGAGGCATGGTTATTTTAACCACTCACTGGTTTTTTTCACCCAACTCACAACATGCCAGTAAAAATCTGCGATCAGTGTACACGTAACTCATTGTTTTAAAATGATTAAAAATTGGCACGAAAATTGTATTTATCAGGACAGAAGCAAATTAAATTCAATGGAGAAGCAATTATGGGCATTTTCTCTCGTTTGTCCGACATTATTAATTCCAACCTGAACTCGCTGCTGGAAAAAGCAGAAGATCCGGAAAAAATTATCCGCCTGATGGTTCAGGAAATGGAAGACACGCTGGTAGAGCTGCGCTCCCAAGCCGCTAAATGTATTGCCGATAAAAAAGAACGTAGCCGTTTTTTACAACGTATTGAGCAAGAAGAGCAAGAGTGGGAACGCAAAGCGGAGCTGGCGCTGGACAAAAACCGCGAAGATTTGGCCAAAGCCGCTCTGCTCGAAAAGTCGGCGATTACCGAAAAAGCCAGCGCTGTTAAGCATGAACTTGAGTTGATCGACGAGCAAATGCAACGCTTCAATGAAGACATTGGCCGTCTGCAAGCCAAATTGAACGACGCTAAAGCACGCCAACGCACCTTGGTCATGCGCCAAAAACACGCAGGCACCCAATTACGTGCACGTCAGCAGGTACATAGCGATAAAATCGACGACATCTTGTTCAAATTTGAGTCTGCTGAGCGCCGTATCGACGACATGGAAGCCCAGGTCGAATCGCTGGATATTGGTCGCAAGCACCAAAGCGTTGCCGACGAGCTGGCCGATTTGGAAAACGAAGACAAAGTCAAAGACGAGCTGGAACGCTTGAAAGCCAAGCGTAATCAACAACCCAGCAACAACCAGGAGTAAGCCATGGGTGAACTTTTCGGCATTTTGTTTCTGACCATAGTGGCGCCCATCTGGATTGTGTTCCACTACATTTACAAAATGCGCTCGGTTCGCGGTCTCTCCACGGAAGACGAGAAAATGTTAAGCGACTTATGGGAAACCTCACGTCGCATGGAAGATCGCATCCACACTTTAGAGCGAATTTTGGATTCTGAATCACCCGATTGGAGGCGGCAACAACAATGAGTCGATACGAGCGCGATTACCGATCCCATAGTGAACAAGGCCAATCCGGCCGTAATGGCAATAACGACAATCCGCACCGCCTGTACCGCAACACAGAGCATCGCATCTTAACCGGTGTTTGCGCAGGCCTCGCCGATTACTTCGGCTTCGATCGTCGCGCCGTTCGTATCGCTATGATTCTTGCAGCCATTCCCTTCTTTGCCTTTGTGGTGGTGGCCTACATTGTGATGAGCCTGGTGTTGCCTGAACGGCCGCGCCAGCTCTACCAAGACAAAGAACAAGAAGAGTTTTGGCGTAAAGCCACCATGGAACCGAAAAACACCTTCGGTACCGTCCGCCACCGCTTTCGTGAGTTGGATATGCGCTTACAAAAGCTGGAGGCATACATCACCTCAAAACGCTTTGAGATCGATCGCGCATTAAAAGATTAAGCACTGCGATCGCAACCCAAGCCAGCGCAATGCGCTAGATCATTGCCTGGCTTAAAGCGCCCCAACGGAAATCGTTTCAAGCAGAAATAATCCCGTAAGGAAATGATCTCACAGGCACAGGAAGCAACGTGGGGGGAGCAACCTGGGACCAGCAGGTAACCTTGGAAAGGCCGCAAACGCGGCCTTTTCTTTTTCGTGTAGGCATCGATAGTCGTGCTAGCCACCTACCCTGCTTGGCAAATCCAACGATAAGTTAAATTAATTCTCGCCCCATTGACCTTGCGCGATTTGGGTAGCGAATGCTGCCAGTATTGTTGTGTTTCGCCCGCCATTACCAATAAGCTGCCATGTGCCAGTAAACACTCAAACTTTTGTTGGTGATCATCCCGACGACGCATCACAAAACGCCGAGCAGCACCCAATGTTAACGATGCAATCACCGGTTGTTGCCCTAGTTCAGCTTCGTTATCGGCATGCCAACCCATGCTGTCTTCGCCATTACGATAGCAATTGGCCAGCACTGAGTTAAAACGCCACTGGCAGCTTTGCTCCAAGTCGTGCCTGAGTTTGCTCGTTGTGGGCGTCCAAGGCTCGGGCAGATGTTGAGTCTTGGAGTACGAGTAACTCGCGCTCTCGTCGCCTATCCATGCCGTTAAGCGCGGCTGCATGACCTGCCGGCCATAAACTTGAATAGCTCGTTGCTGCCAAGGAATCTCAGCATTTAAAGCGTCAAATAAAGCATCGGCTTTGGCGACTGCGATCCAGTCTGGAAAGTAGTAGAGCGCACAATCTGCATAAGGTAGGGGCGGTGGAAATGAAGACGGCGACTGAAAGCCGCCGCCGGTGTGCCATGTCAACACGACAAAGTACGAGCTAAGCCTGCGCTTAGCGTGCCGCCAAAATCCGCTGGGGGACCAGCTCGACGGTTAGCGCTTCCGCAGCTTGAATATGCTCGTCGCCTAGCAGCGATTCCAGTTCTGCAATCAATTTTTTGCTATTACCGTGGCCACCATGGGCGGCGATCTTAAACCAGGCCAAGGCTTCAATCAGATCACGCGGCATACCTTTCGCTTTCAAGCTCATCACGCCAAGATTATAAGCAGCGCCAGTATGACCTTGACGTGCCGATTTCAAATACCAACCCATGGCGTCGTCATAGCTTTGGGGCAAACGGTATGCGCTATCCCCTTTGAAATAGCGATTACCTAAAATAAACTGGGCTTGCGGATTTCCGCTTTGCGCCAAGTGTCGAACGGAAGCAATTTCCGCTAAATAAACCACATCTTGCAGCTGCGAGCTGGACAAGCTGCTAGAAGCCTGAGCTGTGACTGAAAGTGTCATAGCCAGGGCCGCGGCAAGAGAAATAATCATACGCTGGGTCATGGCTGGCTCCTGTGTCCACAAACTACGAACTATTTCTTACTATAAATTAAATATATACGGATTTTTAACGCCGTGTCTAGTGCTAAAGGTATTTACAACAACGGTTAGTCGTGCTAAAGCGCCAGACAAACGATAAAGAATAGGCATTCTAATTAAAGCGGCACACCGCCTCCAACATTAGGCACAGATCGTTCTAAAGCAAGCGCCAGCCAGCACGAATACTACCCTGTGTGCTCTTAAAACCGCCCCTTCTCATTTAAACCAGTAAAAAGCCCAACAATCATCCAAAAAAAAAACCCCGGCATCAAGCCGGGGTTTTTTCAGGTCAAAAGACCAAAAATGCGTTATCGCACAAGATTAGTTACAGCCTTGTACTTCCACGTCATCAATGTACCAACCTTCATCCGCTGCAGCACCATCGGTACCCAGGCGGAAGCGCAGTTGAACATTTTGACCAGCATAGGCTGACATATCAACGATGGAAACCACTTCTTGGTCGCCGCTAGCTGCGTTGATGTCGTCCGCGCACCATGCCGGCAGGCCACTGATGGGGCTGGCATTGTTGATGGTCACAGGACCATTGTACGGATCGGTCAACAGATTGCTATCGGGTACTTGAATCCAAGTGTTTCCACCATCGGTAGATACTTCTAACAAACCCGCATCCCAACATGCATCTACACCAGCGCCATTGTTAGCTTCCAGGTTTTGGAAGTTCCAGAACGACAAGGTGATGGGTTGTTGGGTAATCGGCGGCACACTAATGCTGGGCGACACTAAGTATTGGTCGGAAGAGCTGTCAACGTCGGTAGCCATGAAGGACATTTGGCCGCTGTTTTGACGTGCATTGCTCAATACCCAAGTGTTACCACTACCGAACGGATCAGCAGGCATGGTCCAACCCGGCGCACCGCTTTCCATATCGTCGGAGTAAACCACATTAGGGCTGGTGCCCGCAGGGCATAAGCCAGGAGCAATGGTGATGAAGTCGTTTTCAGCAGAAACCGCACCCGGGCCACAGTTGTTCATGGCGGTAACGCGCCAGTAGAAACGCGCACCTTCAGCCAGAGTATTGCTTACGGTGAAGCTAGTGCCTTCAACAATTGCGTTTTCAACAATATTCGTGAAGCCTGCATCAGAAGCAATTTCCACACGATATTCATGAGCGCCGGGAACTGCGCCCCAAGTCAGGGTAGGACGTACAGAAGCTTCACTGTTATCGGCAGGGCCGATCAGGCCAGGAGCCGCCGGAACTGCAGCGGAAACATTCACGTTGAATGCTACAGAGCTGTTTTGAGTAGTGCCATTGGCATTCACAACAAAGTTGAAGTCGCCATCACCAAAGGCGGCCAAGCCTTCCAGCGAAAAGCCGCTGCTGCCAGGCAGGCTGTTGATGCTTGGGCTGTCGAAGTTGACGCTAACGCCAGCGGGCAAACCACCGGCAACCAAGTTAATGGTTTCGTTGAAGCCAGCCAGGCTGAACAGCTCGATATTAGAACGAGGAGAGGTGTTC
>JAKSCJ010000320.1 GCA_022360675.1 Lysobacterales bacterium | reverse complement strand
GCTGATACTTCGGTAGAACCGCTTTTTAAAGTGCTGCTGGTAATGCATGTGGCGTACCGTCAGTTTCAGGGGGAGGCGCTGAGTTTTCAGCAGTTTTCTCAACATCACACCAGTTTGGCGCGGCAAATTTATCCCTTGGTGCATCAACAAGTGAAGCCTATATTGCAGCAGCTTGGCCTGCACACCATCAACTTGCCTTACGATTTGGTGGACATTCAGCCGGTTGTCACCCCCAATACCGGACAACACTCTGTCTTGCACTAAACGGCATATACCGATTAGCGGCGATTATTGTGAAACAATGCGTCCAATTTGATGGGCGTCAAGTGTACAATCCCGATTGTCTATATCATTCCTAGTGGCAATGAGCGATCGATAGGGAAGGTTTTTCAATCGGTATCATTTGCACATTGGGTCTGCTATGTGGCTAGATTTAAAGGGAAATATTTTGCTTAATTAAGGCGTTTTGAATAAAACGCCCGTTTTGGTGATTGTTTCCTTGGGTGTTTGTTTCATATGGACTTGATTTTTGCCTATCACCATGAATAAATGGTATTCACGAGGTAAAAATTTCGCAATGGATTGACCCAATTACACTGAAATGTGCCGCCTTTCATTGACGAGAAAGCGGTTCTAGTAATCTTAAGGTCAAGGTCTTAAACCACCTGCGAGGACAGGGAAGCAACCACTGGAAGGTGACATAGAATGAACATTAGTACCGTCACTAAACTAATTACCACGCCACTTAGTGAGCGTCTGGTACGTGCGGCGATGCGCATGATGCGCCCGATCGTTCGCATGTTTGCGCCATACATGACGATCAACGTATTTCTCGATTTGTGCGAGCGCGTATATATCGAGCAATGTGATCGTATGTTAAAACAGCCCAATTTGGATCCCGCCACTCGGGCGCGAATTTCCGCCAATATCGGTTACAACACCGAGGCCATGAAGGAATTGATCCAAACTCCCGCTTACTTTACTGACCAAGATATTTGTATCGAAGGCATGATCTTGTCGACCTGGCTCTCGGAAAACCAATTTCGCGATAGCAATGGTGAGCCTGCGGTGCTGAAAGTGGTTGGCCCTGGCTGTACTTTCCAAGCCTTGGTGAAGCGGGCTGCGGGCAAAGAAGTGCCGGTACTGGATGTACTCGATATTTTAATTTCGCGGGGGAACGTGGAACGCGTCTATCCCGATGGCGTACGCCTACTTTCACCCTATTACGAAGTACTAGATGAAGACGAAGAGCCGTATATCGACATTGGCAGCTTAGCCATTGCGAATCTGACACACACTGTGCTCAATAATATGGCCAACCGCTCACATCCAGACCGTAAACGTTTTCAACGACAACACTGGACGACCAATTTACCAATAGAAAAAGTGCCAGTGCTCAGAGAAAAAATGACTGAGTTATTGAGGGAGCAAATGAAAGACTCGATTACGCTCATCAATAACCATGAAGACCCCAGTGTTAATGGCTTTAACCACGTTTCGATCGGGGTTGGTTATTACATGTGGGAACAAGGCTCAGAAGCCGAGACTAACTGGGGAGATACGCAGAGTCACGGCAAAATGTAGTTTTTTAAACGGGAGTGACAGCGCAATGATTGCCTGGAAGTTTAGACCAAGATGGGTTGGAACGGCACTATTAGGATTAACTATGGTGCTGGGTGCTGGGAGTGCAGTGGCAGAAGTTGACATCGCTAAATCTGGTGATAG